>NZ_JBHIMS010000019.1:0-7631 GCF_042194285.1 Bartonella sp. MM97QHHN
CAAGAGCTTAAAAGACAAAGCATGCATTAAGAGGAGGTTATTATGATAAAAAAGAAATACAAACTGACTGATGAAACAATTGAGTTTGATGGCAAAACCCTTCACCGTATTCGTGCTTTAAGGGATTTTGATGATGTTAAAGCAGATGACCTAGGCGGTTTTATACAAAAAGAAGACAATCTAAGTCATGATGGCAATTGCTGGATTGGGGATTATGCAAAAGTCTATGGTAATGCTAAGGTTTACAGAGTCACATTATACAAAAAAACGCAATAAAGTCAATATGTTGTTTGCAATTATTTTATATGAATCCACTCAAGAATCCATCTTTTTATACGTGATTCATTTGACCATTTTTGATATAAGATTGCCATGCATAAATAGACCATAAAAAGCAAATCATGATGTAAGTATTATAACGCATGTGTGTATTCAAATGAAATGAAAAGCCGATATCATTCATAACAGTTCATAAATTTTATGATACGTTTTTATCACAGCACAAATCACATTGTTTTAAATTTAGTCGTTTGAAAATATCGATAACATACGTTTAAAGATCACATCTTGTTTTAAAGATTGGATTGTTAATCACATAAAAGAGCAAATTAACATTCGCCAAAATTGGCGAGCGCAAAATAGAGAGCTGTCATAACAGCATCATCATAACACCGAACATTTTAAAGATTGCATAAAAGGATTTAAAGACAAGATCGATTTTATAACCACGGTATTTTTTTACCGAGGTAGGAAATAAAGGTCATGAAATTCAAAATGCTATATCTCATGAAATGAAAAGCCTTTTAATGAATAGATTGCAGGCTAGTCTTTAAGAACGGAACTATTCGCTTCCACAAAAAAATGGAGGCAAATAATGCCATGGCAGTAGAATAACTATCTACTTTAGATTTGGTACTAAAAACGTTTTAAAAGTTATAGTTTAAAAATACGAAACCAAATGAGCTCTTTCCAAATTTGGGGGCAGCTATTTAGACAAAGATAAGAAAGTAAACTTCAAAACCATTGTAACATCATAAGGTATGGGTTTTTACTTAATTTTGAGTCAAAAGCTGTAATATTTAAGAATGCTCTATTCTAAGATAACATCCCCAAAATGGACCGGCTAATATTTAAAGAAATTAGGTTTTAATGAAAAGTACAAATACGCTTATGAAAGCTCTTTAAATGCACGTTTAAACGTTTGAAACATAAAATGAGATCTTTATAAGAAACGTTAAAACTTTTTTTTATAACAGTTATAACTTAGTTATCATTTGCTCTTAAGAACGTTTCATTTATGAGAAAACTAAGATTTAGCTTTCACAGCAGAAAAAATTTAAAAACCTTACATTTTATAAAAGCGTTTGTTTATTTATCTTATGAAAAGCTGCTTTTAAAAACCAATGCTTGCAAGCTAAAAAGAACGTTTTTTGCAGATATTTATTGAATATGCATTTGCTTTTGATTGAATTATTAAAGCTACCGAGCGTTTTGATACGTTTGAGAGCAACAAAAAGCGTTTATAGGTTTTCTCATTCAAATGAGTGAGTAAAAATCAAACGCATCATTTACATTCCTTTTGATAAGTTTTCATATCTCTAATAGAGCGCTTGCAATATGATACGTTTTGTATATATGCATTCATTACTCCATTGTGGATGATTCATTTTAATCAATAAGAAACGCTATTTGAAAGCCGCGTCATATCATTTGACACGGCTTTTTTTATGTTACTCTCTCTTTTATGATATGTTTATAGCAATGCATTTTATATGCGTTTATACACCATAAAGAAAGCACGCCCCCCACGCCGTTCTTTATTCTGTTTTATCAGTTATATTGACAACATTATCCCTTTCATACACCTCACAATTTTTTGGAACCAACCTTACTTTGCTTTTTTTATTGATTTTTGCATTGCCATAAACACGCCCCCAGATTGTTGCACAATATGAGATTTTAGCATTGCCATAAACAGAGCCATAAATCTCACAAGAGCCACTCACACAAGCATTTCCATAAACCTTGCCATAAATTTTAGCACGACCATTAATAACAGCATAATTATAAATTTTTGCATGGCTATAAATGCAAGCAGAGCCACAAACCTTGGCATGACCATAAACGCGTGCATAACTAAAAACCGTAGCATCATAAGAAACATGCGCATGGTCATAAATATGAGCATCAGCAAGAATGCGGGCACTACCATTCACATGAGCATACCCATAAACATTGCCATAAACATGAGCATTGCCATAGACAAAAGCATGGTCATAAACTTTAGCATATTGAGAGATAAAAGCTTTTCCATAGACTTCAGCATTGCCATAAACTTGACCACAGACTTGNAAAGGTTTATAATATTTCGAGTAAGAGCATGTTTGATTTTTTTGATTTCACTGGTTAATTCGTATTTTTTGCACATAGAGATACCCTCACAATTTAATGTGATAAACATTTGATAAAATTTGGAATGGAAAATTTGCTTAGAAAGCAGGCGCCCCCGCCGCGCCCGCGCATTATTTACGCAGCGTTATTTTCAATAATCTTTACAACGGTATCGTTTTCATAAACCTCACAATTTATGGGAACCCAATATAAATCACTATCTCTTTTTAATCTTGCATTGCCATATACATTACCTCTAATCACGAAATAACCAGAGATTTTCGCATTACCATAAACAGAGCCATAAACATCAGTATGACAGCCCACGCTAGCATTCCCATAAACCTTGCCATAAATTTTAGCAGCGCCACTGATAACAGCATGATCATAAACCTCAGCATTGCCATGAATACGAGCGCTCCCTGATAATTTTGCATTGCCATAAACCCGCGCCTGATGATAAACCCAAGCATTATAAGAAAGATGCGCATTATCATAAACATGAGCATTTGCATAAACGCGGGCACAATCACATACATGAGCATTGCCATAAACAAAGCCCATTATAATAGCCTTATTAAAAACCTTGGCATTTTCATAAATATGGGCAGGATTTAAAACAAGAGCATTATCATAGACCCAGCAATTGCCATCATGCGAGAGGTTGTTTTCACTTTCAATAAAGCCCCCTAAATCACCAGCCTTGACATCATCAAAATCTATTAAAGCCCGAATGCGATAAAGAGTTTGATTATTAAATACACGTGTCTCATTTGTGAGTGCAAACTTTTTTTGCATAGCACAATTCCTTTATAAATAGATTTGAATTTTAGAATGAAATGTTTAAAGAGGGGCGCCCCCGCCGCGCCCGCGCGTCATTTACACAGTTGTAAAAACAATATCACCAGTGATAACGGGTTCTTTATAATTGCCACCAATTTTGGTATCACCACCAATCTCAGTATAGCCAATTACCTTGGCATTGCCATAGACATGAGCATCACCATGGACCTTGCCATAAATTTTTGCATTGTCATAAATGCGAGCATCATCATAAACCTCGGCATTATCAGAAATTAAAGCATTATTGGAAACCCAAGCGCCACCATAAACCTTGCCATAAACCTTGGCATTGTCATAAACGCAGCCCCTATCATAAACATGGGCATAACCAGTCACTATAGCATTCCCATAAACCTTGGCTTCTCTATTGACCATAGCAGCGCCACAAACATGGGCATTATCGCAAACCCTAGCATTATCAAAAACTATAGCATTTTCATAAACATGGGCATTATCATAAACCTGAGAGGTTCCTAAAACACGTGCTTTATCATAAACCTCAGCATTGCCATAAATTCTAGTTTTATCAAGAAACTTGCCATAAATAGTGTCATAAATTTTTGCATTTCCATACACTTTAGCATGTCCAAAAATATCACCATAAACCAATGCGTTCTCATATACTTGCGCATTGCCATAAACTTCAGCTCTAATATGCACGCTAGCATTGCCATAGACCCTTGCATTTTCATAAATTTTTGCAGATCCAGTAATTTTTGCATTATCCGAAACATGGGCATTATCGTAAATACGAGCATCACCATAAACCATGGCATTGCCACCGACCCAACAATCACCATTATGAGCTAAATTTGCAACCTTATGTATAAAACCGCCTAAATCACCAGCTTTTATATTAGCAAAATCCCTTAAAGCCCGAATGCGATAAAGAGTATAATCACCAACCTCTATTGTCTCACCTGTAAATTCGTATTTTTTTGCAGGCTCTTGTTGATTAGCAAGCGCGGTTTCATTTGAAATATTAGAGATAACGGGGGTGTTTTTTACTGTATTTTTCATAATTAAAACCTTGTCGTAATTAAATTTTCTATTAACAGCCTATAGAGGGCATCGGGTGCTAGAAAACACGGCGACAAGTCCGCTGCTTACACTTTTCTCATAAAGAGTATTGTATGGTGTAAACACACCCGACAAAATCCTCATATACTAACAAAAGTATAAAAGATAGCCAATTTTTAAAAGCGTTGGAAAGATTGTTTCGTAATCTATCCGCTTGTCGTTTCAAAGTGTTTTCTAATCACTTGAATATTCATATAATAAAATACGTATTTATTGTCAAACAATATTTTATCTTTTTTGATATTTTTTTGTATTTTTTTAAATACGTTGTGTGTTGATAATGTCTTATGCCTATTAATTGCTTCTTTTATATTTATATGCTTTTAAAGCTATATTATTGGCTTTCTTAAAAGATTGCGTTATTTTCTGAATCTATACATTTATAATATTTAGAAACGCTCTCATGATGCGTATTTTAAACTTTATAACCTATCAATTTTGTCACTAAATGAATTTTAAATTTTTTGTGAATTTTGTTTATAACATATTTGCAACTTAACAGCTTTTTATAGAGATGGTCTTTATAACCAATGCATTCATTTGCATTATGATTATAAAACCTTGCTGTTTTTATGCATTCTCTATAGCTGTTATATGCTTTATAGCCATCGCATCATTTTTCATTTTCATAAGAAAAACGATAAATAGGATAATTACGATTTATAGACTGTTATGAAAACATCTCAATAGAAACTGATAATTATAGAGATGAGCAAAATCTCTTTTAATAGACCGTGTCAGTGTTGTCAGTTCCTTTTAAGAGCCTCTATTATTTTTTTTATGAGTAAAAATTAAAAACATTATATTTCAATATTTTAATATCTTTAAAACATAACCCATATCAAGAGTACAATCTTAAAAGATAACCAATGATGTGAATTGATTAAAACCTGTCAGTTATGTGTCAGTAAATTGAACTGACAAAAGTGATCATTTGAGTGAGTCATTAAAACGTGTCTTATGAAAAGCATAGGAAAGTAAAAACTGATTACGTTATCAAAATCCCTTTTATGAATTTTATCAGTTCTTTTGAATGATAATCTTATGATTTAGAGAATGATTACAACGTGCTTTATAAAAAGCATGTGATCCTTTAAAGCCTTTCAAAAGATGGTTTATAACTCATAAGAAATGCTATCAAGATCATTATAGTTATGAGTTTTGAAGGGGTTTTGAGTTTTGAGGGTTGCCCCTTTTAGATAAAAAAACGATAAAAAGTAAAAACGTTATTTTTCAATAGGTTAAGATTTTACAGATCTTAAAAAAACAACTCATATTGATAACACAACCTATAAATTCAACTAATAATATACGTTTTGAAGGGGTTTTGACGGTTTTTACACCTTCAAAACCTATAAGTAAAATGAATATACATAACTCTCTTTAAACAAAGCTTTTGAAAACAATAAAGCACTCATTTTAGATTACGGTATAATCTTTTAAAGGCAATGTAAAAAAATTTAATTCATTTTAAGAGTGGGTTTCTTAAAAGTCTTAAAGCAATCCAAATAAGAGTATTTAAAAGTGCAAATGATTTCTTTTTAGAATAACGCATATAAACACTCTTTTTAAAGATTGTATGTAATCAACTTAACAAGAGAGGTATAGATTATGGTTATAAGCTCTATACCCCTTGTAAGGTTATCACTCTCATTATGTGAGCATGCTTTATAAGTTATTCGGTTTCTCTTATTTCTAATTTTGGTAGGTTCTTAACAATTTTCATTGTTTCTAAACTTACGGTAATAACCCTCTGCAATAACTCTAGAGGGTAGGCAGGGTTGCCAATGGTTTCAACAGCATAGTGATTAGCATCATTAACAATACCACTCTTTTTATCTGTCTTAACGCATTGACGCCCCATAACCGATTCAAGAGAGATATCTGTCATGATGATATTGCTATTATAAATAACAGTTGATTTATTCTTTTCCTTACTATCCTTAATTTTTGCGAATTTCATTTCAGTTACATAATAGAATTTTTCGGGATTAGAGATTTCTGTCTGTTTTGGATTACCCTTTTTAAAGGTGACAGGATAAGGTTCTACAGTTTCATAGTTTACGTGCAAATGACCGAGTTCACGCCCTGCTGTCACAAATTTCCAAAAATCATCAGCCGTTTTTACGCAAGGGATACGAGGCAATTCTTTGCATAAATTATCAGCATAACGGGTGCGATAATCTTCTGAATGCAAAAGACCGTAAACATAATAAAACAGATCATCTTTAGTGTTTTTTCATTAGGATAAGCGGCTTTTAAATATGCTAATTCTTCATCAGTTATGGCATTACGCATTTTCTTTTTTTCTTATTTTAGTAAATAAGCGATTGTCATGCTATTTTTCTTATCAAGCGATAATAATGGAGTGTTTTTTGTTGTCTCTAATATGTAACAGTTCCAATAAATTTGGTATATTCTATGAATAAGAGGCTTTACTTGAAGCTCAAGATTATATTACATGCAACACCTTAAAATTAAGAAGCATATATAGCATATGATTGTCATTTAACAGTGTAATTATACAAGCTTCAAAAGTGGGGGAAATGATATGGTTTGCACAACTAATAAAGCAGGCGTATACAGTGCAGTCTATGCTTTTCTCTTAGATTTTAGAAGTATTATTCTCATCAAAAAATTAAAAAATTATTACGCGGTTGGCGATTTTTTCTGTGACGCTGACGATATGGTTCATTTTGTTGCTCATTTTGAGGGCACAATGAATGCATAGATTTTTTTTCATTTTTGTTTTTGCGGCTATTTTGTGCCTTTTCTCGTTGGCGAGTTTTGCCCAAAACATTCGTGAGAAAGCGATTAATCAATCAGAGAGCATCCAACGACAACAAACGCAACAACAGCGTTTTCAGCAATTGCAGCGTAAAAACAAAACCCATGAGGTATTTTTGCCAGACGATGATACCACATCTGCCTATGGTGCTTCGCCTAGTACAACCTGTTTGCTGATCANTTTGCCAGACGATGATACCACATCTGCCTATGGTGCTTCGCCTAGTACAACCTGTTTGCTGATCAAAAGCATTGAATTTGTTGGTGCTCAGTTGATTTCTCATACCGACCTTCATGAAGCCATTTCTCTTTGGGAAGGACGGTGTTTGGGGATTGCCGAAATCAACAAAGTGCTCAAAGCGGTGACCAAGCTTTATATGAAGCGCGGCTATATTGCGGTGCGGGCTTATTTGCCTGAGCAAGATTTAAGCGGCGGTCATCTCAAGATTGTTGTTGTTGAAGGTGTGATGGAAGATATTACCCTTGATGGGCATAAAGTTGGAATGAAATCTCAAGGAGAAATCACCACG
>NZ_JBHIMS010000092.1:0-38846 GCF_042194285.1 Bartonella sp. MM97QHHN
GCCCAAAACAATACCAATAAAATATTGAACAAAAAATCCTATTTCAAGACATTATTGGCAACAAGCAATTATAGGAAAAATAAGAAGCGTATAAAAGTTTCATGCCCGATAGCAGCGGCTTTCAGATTATAATACCCCTCCCCTCACAACGATTGCAACTTTTCTTACATATCGCAAGGATGTCATGTAAAAGGCTAAAGATAGAGTACATATTCTATAATCACCATTGCATAAATATCTTACACACTTTATGCTTTTCCACGAGAGCAAAAGGAAGATGTCAATGTCATCTAAACTGACGCGTAACCAAACATTGGTTTTAAACACTTTAAAAAATGCAAAAGGGCCTTTAAGTGCTTATGCGATTCTCAATCACTTACGCGAAGAAGGTTTTCGTGCACCTCTCCAAGTTTATCGTGCGTTAGAAAAACTCGTACAATTAAAGTGTATTCATCGTCTTGAAAGTGTAAATGCCTTTATGGTCTGTTTACACCCTGAAAACTGTCAACATGAACTTACAACGTTTATAATTTGCGAAAACTGTGGCACAGTCAACGAAATACAAAATCAAACGATTGTATCGAGTTTAAAACAGATGGTTCAAGCTGTTGACTTCCAAGCACATAAAAGCACCTTAGAAGTACGAGGTCTTTGTAAAAAATGCGCAATAAAATAAGACCGCTAACTTGAAAACAAGATCTCTAACTTGCAAGTTTATATATTTAGCATTATGTACCAGGGATCGCCTTATTGTTTGAAAAGCTCTTATCGTCCGTGCATGTATATCACCCGATCTTAGTGATGGGTTTATTATACTCATTGGAACATAAATATTGAAAGTATAAAATCATGTCCGTAGCTGAGACAATTTTTTCAACCAAAAATTTCAATAAAACGCAAAAAAAGAAAGTAATCAAGGCTCTTCTTATTGTCTTTGCACTCTTTGTGCTTTGGTTTAGCTACAAATGGATAACGCAATGGCGTTATATGCTATCCACTGAAGATGCCTATGTACAAGGAGATATAGCCGCTATTGCGACTAAATTAAATGGATATATTGCAAAAATTGCCATTAAAGCCAACCAAGTTGTAAAAAAGGACGATGTTTTATTTTACTTAGACAATGGTGATTATCAAATAGCCTTGGATCAAACAAAAGCGCATCTTGACACACAGAAAAAAACACTTCTACGCATTGATGCACAAATCACAGCCGCTCATAGTGCTTTAGATGATGCAAAAGCGCAAAAAGCAGCCGCTTCAGCCATAGCAACCAATGCACAACTCACCTTAAAACGTGTAACAGAACTGAAAGCCAATCGTTATGCTCCTCAATCTGATGTCGATGATGCCAAATCAGCTTATGAACAAGCCATTGCAAATATTAACAGAGCAGATGCACAAATCGCTGCAGCACGTGCAAATATCCGAGTACTAGAAGCACAACGAAGTGAAACAGAAAGCCAAACAAAGAGTTTAGAACTTTCGCGTGAAAAAGCACAACGTGATCTTGATTCAACCATTATACGCGCGCCATTTGATGGAATCATAGGAAATTTAACAGCAAAAACGGGAGATTTTGTTGTAAATGGCCAACGTCTTGCAGCGTTAGTCCCCATCCATGCACTTTATATTGAAGCAAACTATAAAGAAACACAGTTGCAAAATATTCATGCAGGACAAAAGGCTTATATTTCTGTTGATGCCTTCAAAAAGCAGGTCTTTACAGGAACAGTGCTTTCTATTTCACCTGCAACAGGTGCTGTTTTTTCTCTTCTTCCTCCACAAAACGCTACCGGTAACTTTACAAAGATTGTCCAACGCATTCCCGTACGTATTTCTATTCCAGAAGAAGTCTTAAAGACCGGACATATCCGAGCAGGAATGAGTGTTTCAGTAGAAGTTGATACACGTACAAAACCACAAGATAAAAGTCTCTTATAATAACAAGCAAATGACCTCATTATTATGACATCTTCAATACCAAAGCCCATACAGTCTCAAGAGCGCATAGAAATCCGTAACATTGTGATTTTCATAGTTATGGCCTTTGGCATGTTCATGGCGATTTTGGATATACAAATCGTTGCCTCCTCTTTAGCCGAAGTTCAAGCTGGTCTTTCTGCAAGCTCTGAAGAAATTTCATGGGTTCAAACCTCCTATCTCATCGCTGAAGTCATCATGTTGCCCCTTTCTGGATTCTTAGGAAGATTGCTTTCAACACGTATTTTCTTCACCATATCAGCGATCGGGTTTACGATTACTTCTGTTCTTTGTGCAACAGCAACATCTATTGGAGAGATGATTATCTACCGTGCATTGCAAGGTTTTATTGGTGGAGGAATTATCCCAAGCGTTTTTGTCGCCTCTTATGTTCTTTTCCCTCCTTCCAAACGCCCAATTGTTACCCCTATTGTTGGACTAGTCGCAACATTAGCCCCCACTATTGGTCCAACGGTCGGAGGTTATCTTTGTCATATCTTATCATGGCACTGGCTTTTTCTCATTAATGTGCCTTTTGGGATTATTATTTCAATTCTCGCTTGGAAATTGATTGATTTTGATAAAGCAAATCCATCTCTCATGGCTAAATTTGACTGGTTGGGGCTCATTTCTATGGCTGTTTTTCTAGGAACTTTAGAGTATGTACTAGAAGAAGGCGCACGTCATGATTGGCTGAATGATAGGCTGGTTCGGAATTTATTCATTATCATGATTCTTGCTGCCGCCTTGTTTTTCTGGCGTGCTTTTACAGCAAAAGAACCCATTGTAGATCTCTCTACTTTTTCTAATTTCAATTTTTCAGCTGCATCCATTTTTTCCTTTTCACTGGGGATAGGTCTTTATGGACTCACGTACCTTTATCCTGTCTATTTGAGCCAAATCCGCCATTATGATGCCCTTATGATTGGAGAAACATTGTTTCTTTCAGGATTCGTCATGTTATTAACGGCTCCCCTTGCAGGATTCCTTTCAGCACGAATGGATGCACGTTTAATGATGGCAATAGGACTTTTTGGTTTTGCAATAGGCACTTGGATGGCAAGCACTATCACAGATAAGTGGGATTTTTGGCAGCTTTTTTGGCCGCAAGTTTTCCGTGGTGCTTCTGTAATGTTATGTATGGTTCCTATTAATAATATTGCCTTGGGAACACTCCCACCAGAACGAATGCAAAATGCTTCTGGACTCTTTAATCTCACACGGAATCTAGGTGGTGCTGTAGGGCTTGCCATTATCAGCACTATCATGACAAAACGCACGGATTTCCATTATGAACGAATAGCCGAAACACTTAACCACGCAAACAGACAAGGAACTGAAATGCTTTCAAAGCTTACTTTATTATTCAAAACAGAAACCTTTGATTCCTATACCCTGGCTCTTTCTCAATTGTTTAATATGGTACGCATACAAGCAATGATTATGGCTTTTAGTGATATTTTCTTTATCATAACCATCATCTTTGGTGTTTTGACATTTATGACCATGTTTCTCAAAAAAATACCACCTCTCATGGATTCACCACCAAATCACTAAGCTTAATTAAAATTGAGAAATATTTTTTATCCTTATCACTTTCCTCGCTTCCTATGCACTTTACCTTTTCTCAAGAGACAGTGTAAATAAATATGTGATTCTAAATGATTCTTCTGATAAAAATTCTTTTCAATGCAGGCTCTTTACGCACTTTTAAAATAACTTCTCGCATACAAAAATTGTTTTAGATGATCGGTAAACAAAGATCTTACCTAACGTGCTCCACACTATAAAGATAAAGCAGCTATTTCTATAAGATTTTTGATTTATCACCATAGGGCACAAAAGATTAAAAGATTCTTGGCCCTTTACTCTTTTGAGTCTTACAAGAATATTCATAAAAGATTTATGAATCTTGTGATTTTTATTCACGCACCTATTTCCCTTATAATGTGTAGGACAACGTTTTTTTGATTCTGAATGCAAAATTTTACATGAAAAAATCATTTTGTATTTGATCCTCTCATGCTAATTGCAAAACGATTTACCTTTATAGTAAAAAAGTAATTATATATTTTTTTCAAAAAAGCTGCTTTTGAACATGTAATTTTATTTTTTACACTCTTTTAAAAAAGCTGATACCTATAATTTTGATTCTACTGCTGCATATTTTTCTTTCTTAAGCCCCTTCTCTTTCAACAAGCGCTAAAATTGTATAAAATTTCTCAAAATATCTCTCTATTGAATCAATCAAAACCATTCCCTTGCACATAAAAAGCAAAGAAACAAAAACTGTTTAAGAAAAAAATAAAATATCCAACCGTTTCGATGCAAGATCTACCAACGATATTGAAAACTGGAAAATGTATGATGATACTGGCTTTTAAAGAATACAAAACCACTCAAAAATCCGGTTCCTTTAATATTATAAAATAGGACGCTATTTCAAAAAATGAGCTTAAAATATATTCCTACTCACTTAACTGAAATTATCAAAAATAAGAAACCAGCCATATAATAAAATCGCAATACAACTCCCCAAAAACTTTGTACCGCTAAATACTTTGGCTCTAGCCAAAACAGTATGCTCTCCTCAATGCCAGCTGTTGAAAAACAAAATAAACACGATCTTCAAGCCACTTTATGATGCTGAAAACGATTTGAAACTTCTCGTTCTCCACTAGGAACCAAAGTGCCATAACACCCAGAAAGATAATGTGGTATCAGTTCCAACGCTTGAAAGCGATGCTTTTCGTAAGGACCAGGCATTGCCAAATTTTCTGTTAAACTATTTGAAAAGCCAAAACGTTGATAAAATTCAAAATCCCCTACCAGCAAAATGGCGCCATATCCCAATTTTTTTGCTGTTTCAATTGCATGGCGGACTAAAATTGATCCTATTCCCATACCAGCACATTCAGATGCAACAGCCAAGGGGCCCAAAAGTAAAGCATGTTGTGTTTTATTTTTTCTTTTAGAAAAAGAAACATGCCAAAGACGGACACTTCCCACAAGCTCTCCAAGCGCATTTTTAACCACAAAAGAAAGTCCTTGAGCAGCTAACCGACCACGACGTAAAGCCTCTGATGATTTACGTTTACGTCCATACCCCATCGTTGAATCAAGCAAAATTTCTCGATAAGGCTTATCGGTTTCTTGCTCCAATAAAAGTGTAAAACATGCCCCATCTTTTGTTTGAAAGTTCATCATGTTCATCTCAATGACCGCCCTCTTATAGCGCCATGACGAGCATAGCAAAAAGTCTAAAAAAACTATAGTTAAAAGGAAACCTCAGATCACATATGATCGTAAAGGCTCAAAACCATTAAAAGCAACCGATGCGTAAGTTGTTGTGTAAGCACCCGTTCCATGAATCAATATTTCATCTCCTATCGTTAGGGATAGAGGAAGCGGATAAGGTGTTTTTTCATAGAGAACATCTGCCGAATCGCATGTTGGTCCAGCCAAAATACAAGGCTCCATTACCTTATCATCATGAGGTGTCTCAATAGGATAACGAATGGCTTCATCCATAGTCTCAGCAAGACCATTAAATTTTCCAATATCAAGATAAACCCATCGTACATTATCATTATCAGCTTTTTTAGATATTAGAACAACTTCTGTACGAATAACACCAGCATTGCCAACCATCGCACGTCCTGGCTCAATAATCGTCTCAGGGATACGATTACCAAAATGCTTTTTCAATGAATCAAAAACTGCTGTACCATAAGCTTGTTCTGTAGGGACATCTTTCAAATAACGCGTTGGAAAACCGCCACCCATATTCACCAACCTTAGTGAAATACCTTCTTGTTCCAAGCGCTTAAAAACTGTAGAAGCATCCGATAAAGCACGATCCCACGCACTCAGATCAACCTGCTGAGATCCAACATGAAAAGAAACACCGTAGGCTTGCAAACCCAATTGGTGTGCCCGTCTTAGAACATCAACCGCCATAGCTGGAACACAACCGAATTTGCGTGACAATGGCCACTCTGCACCTTTGCCATCGGTAAGAACACGGCAAAAAACACGTGTTCCTGGAGCAACACGCGCAATTTTTTCCACTTCTTCAACACAATCAACGGCATAAAGTGAAACTCCCAATGCATATGCTCGTGCAATATCACGCTCTTTTTTAATCGTATTCCCAAAAGAAATACGCTCTGACGTTGCTCCTGCTTTTAAAGCCATTTCAATTTCTGCAACAGAAGCCGCATCAAAAGAAGATCCTAAAGAACTCAGCAAACGCAAGATTTCAGGAGCTGGATTTGCCTTTATTGCGTAAAAAATACGAGACTGCGGCAGAGCTTTTTCAAAATTTAAATAGTTGTCACGAACAACATCAAGGTCAACAATTAAGCATGGACCTTCAGAACGATGTGTTGCAAGAAAATCGCGAATACGTTGCGTTGCCATCTGCAATTCTCCTTGAGGGAAAGCTCCCCCACTCTATGCTTGGACAGCCAAAGCTGCCAAAAGCTAAAGGACAAAAAACACACAACAACCATCCCCATTCTGATTACAAAAAATCAGAAATTAGCATTGCATGCAGCGAAAGAACAGCGCGAAGCCGCGTTATTCTATTTTATCTGCCTTTTTGATTGGAGTTGAGAAAACCACTTCCGCACTGAAGGCAATGAGGTGTGCCTCTATAGTTATCCCAGCATTTAAAAGCTGGAAGACACCAGAAAGGCCCGCACCGTCGTTGCTTCAAGATGTCCTCATTCTTGCAATTGGCTGTAAGAATGACTGGAGCGGTTAGTTCCAGGTACCGTACCGGTTAATCTCACCATTTGAGAACCAGCGGACACCCACAGGCACGTGCGACTTTGGGCAAGGCATCCTATAAAACGAATCCTTTCTCATTTCAATCATTTTTTTAATTTTAAACATTTTTTAATTCTTAAAGATAAAATGGTGCAAAAAAACAACACTCTCCCCCAGACAAAGCCATCCATCCGCTTTCATGAGATCACACCCCTTACATTATCCGTGCAACATAAATCACTGTCTTGTGTTTAAAGCCCCTCGTTTCTTTACCCTATTCTATCTCCTAATATCCGCAGCAGAAAATAACGCAAAATAAATTATTCAAAACTTAATTTATAATGACAATTTATTATTGTGCCCTTAAACAAAAATCCCATTATAAAATCCTCTTATTTCAACCCTCTTACAATGAATCAATTAAAATCATTCTTTTGCGCATCACAAATAAAAAACAATTGAAAAAAGGAGTACCTCTTATATATCCTCTCAAATGCAAAGATGACCAACATTGAAGACTGAGGATAGTAACGACTGAAGCACCATCGTCTTTAAAGATAACGTGTCCTTCCCCCAACAAAACGCCATCATCTTTCTCATTTACATCCTAAAAAACATCCCTACTTCCACATTCATTTCACAGCATCGCTTAAGCAAAATATCATGAAGAATTCCCCGTATAATATAGCTTGTATGATATAGATCAACTACATCTCACCCTCTTTATACTTATGAAATTAAAAACAAACGCTCCCATTCTATCTGCCAACTCCCAATATTGCAGAAACTCCTACATTGAAATGTTTCATAACACCTTATCTAAAATGATTTTTGTCCACACGTTGCTCCCATTTGCAACGTACAAGTGAATGAATTTTACGCGATTCGTTCTCATCTAATCTGAAAGCAATAAAGTTCACAATATTGAACTATTTTATTCAAATGAAAATAAATTATCATTATAAATTAATGTATTATATTAAATTCTGAAATCATAAACTCCTATTATCATTTTATTTTTTCCACCTAGCATCTGCTTTTTCATCTCCTCTTATTAATCACATCTTATTCATACGCTTTTCTCTTAAACTATAAATCTCCCTCCTCTGCGCTGTTGGTGAACGGCTTTTCTATTTTAAAATGAAAAGTATCTGAAAACTCAATCCTATAAAGTCAAGGAGAGCGAACAATCTATAATGATTATTTATAAGTCAAATAATTTAACATAAACAAAAAGGCCGAATAATATCCGGTCTTATAAAATATTTTTCTACCAATATTAAAAAACTCTTCTCTCTTAAATTTAATAGAAAAACGCTACAACTTAAAACTCTACACTGCGATATCCTTATGTCCCTTGATGAGAATCAATTGCACGCAACTTCAACAATTGAAATTGCCTATGGCGCTCACGAAAGCGCTCTCTATCGGCTTCACTACGCGTGTTATAACAAGCATCACAGGAAACACCTTCCTCATAATGAGGCGATAATTTGCTTTCAGCATTAAGAGGAGAACGACACGCACGACATAATTCGCGTCCACATTCTTCAAGACCATGTTGAACAGAAACACGCTCATCAAAAACAAAACACTCACCCCACCATAAACTCTTCTCTTTTGGAATTTTTTCTAAATATTTCAGAATACCTCCTTTTAGATGGTAGACTTGCTCATAACCAAGATCACGAACATAAGCTGTTGATTTTTCACACCGAATGCCGCCTGTACAAAACATAGCAATTTTCTTTTTTTTCTTTAACTCAGCCTCATGTTTACGCACCCATTCAGGAAATTCGCGAAATGTTTTAATCTGCGGATCAATCGCTCCTTGAAAACTCCCTATCGCATATTCATAGTCATTCCGTGTATCGATTAAAATTGTCTCTTCATCTTGAATAAGAGCATTCCAATCTTCAGGATCGACATAAGTACCAACAACTTTTAGCGGATCAACCCCTTTAACCCCCATTGTCACAATCTCTTTTTTCAACCGCACTTTCATGCGATGAAAAGGCATTTTTGATGCCCATGAATATTTAATCTCCGGCGTTTGAAACGCTGGCTCAGCCGTAATAAAATCCACCAATGCCTCAATCGCATCACAAGAACCAGCAACTGTTCCATTAATGCCCTCTTGTGCTAAAAGCAGAGTGCCTTTGATATCCTTTGCTTGACATAAATCCTGCAAAGGTTTTTGTAATTGATGATAATGCTTCAAATCTGCAAAGCAATAAAGTGCAGCAACTTTAAAATTCTTTTCCATGTGTTTTGCCATAACGCGCGTTTCATTCAATTTCAAGATTTATTCATGTACTCTTTAACATATTGTGCTTAATCAAACGATACAAATAATATCATCTCCAAGAAGAAAAAATATCATGTGCCAAAAAAGAAAAAAGCTTTTATTATATCTCCAAGGACAAACTGTCATACCTATTTTACTCATTGACAATCTACAAAGTGCTGTACCCTTAACACGCGCTCTTGTCAAAGGTGGATTAAAAACAATTGAGATCACCTTGCGAACACCAAATGCCCTCAAAGCAATTCAGAAAATCACACAAGAAGTCCCTGAAGCAATTGTTGGAGCCGGCACAATTCTCAACACAACACATTACGAAAAAGCCGAACAAGCTGGAGCCAAGTTTATTGTAAGCCCCGGATTATCCAATGAACTAATCAATTGTGCAAAAAATAGTGAAATTCCCCTTCTTCCCGCTGCAATGACCCCAAGTGAACTCATGCAAGCATTAAACAAAGGCTATTCATATCTTAAATTTTTCCCTGCTGAAGCTGCTGGAGGTATTTCCTTCATCGAAGCTTTAGCATCTCCCTTCTCTGATATCTGGTTTTGCCCAACAGGCGGTATTACACAAAAAAGTGCACCACAATGGCTCCAACTGCCCAATGTCTTCTGCGTTGGAGGTTCTTGGATAGCGCCCCAAAAACTTATTGCCATAAGTGATTGGGATTCGATTACTGCATTAGCATATACCGCATCACAACTTCCCTCTCCCTCGAAAAAAGCTCTTTCTACAATATAATGTTAAAGTGCAAGAATATCAGTCCCTTCAACAAGACCAAAGCTTTCACACATTCTTGCGCAATCTTTTAACATTGCCATGGAAACACAAATCATCACCCAATCTTCATCGAGATGAATTTGGGGAAGTGCTATTGTTTCAAAGCCGCTTGTTTCAAAAAAGCACCCACTCTCCATAACAGTCGTAATACGCCCCATATGCTCAGAAAGCTCACGAGTGGTCATAGGATAAAATTTCAACTGTTGTGCATATGCCCCACAATGAGTGGATCTTATTGCAAAAAGGAAACAAGATCTTTTGCACAAATTGACTCATTCTTTTCGCGCGTTATTTAAATAAGAACAACTTCTGAAAATTTTTCATAAATGTCAGGCTCACGAATAAAGCTTGCAAAAGAAAAAAACCCGTACCGGTTTGAAAGAAGATAAAGCATCAACTTTCCCACTCATTACTCCACAAAAGCGCGCTCTACAACATAAGTAGCAGGAGCATTATTGGCCCCTTCAACAAGACCAAAGCTTTCACACATCCTTGCGCAATCTTTTAACATAGCCATGGAACCACAAATCATCACCCGATCCTCATCAGGATGAATCTTAGGAAGTCCTGTTGTTTCAAAAAAGTCCCCACTTTCCATAACAGTCGTAATACGGCCCATATGCTCAGAAGCTTCACGAGTAGTCATAGGATAAAATCTCAACTGTTGTGCATACTCTCCAATGAGTGGATCTTGTTGCAAAGAGGAAACAAGATCTTTTGCATAAATTAACTCATTTTTTTCGCGCGTTGTTTGAATAAGGACAACTTCTGCAAATTTTTCATAAGCTTCAGGATCACGAATAAGGCTTGCAAAAGGAGCAATCCCCGTCCCAGTTGAAAGAAGATAAAGACGTTTTCCAGGAATAAGAGCATCAAGCACCAGCGTTCCTGTAGATTTTTTACGCATGAGAACTGTATCACCAATTTTAATTTTTTGGAGATGCTCGGTTAAAGGTCCCCCTGGAACTTTTATCGAAAAAAACTCAAGCTGTTCATCCCAAAAGGGACTTGCAATCGAATAAGCGCGATAAATCGGCTTTTCTGCATTTGGCAAACCGATCATAACAAACTCACCCGAACGAAAACGAAAACTTTCCGGACGATTCAGACGGAATTTAAATAACCGATCTGTATAATGACAAACCTCTTGGACAGTAAGGGCGAACACATTCTCAGGAATCGGAAAATTTGCAACGCTGCTGATGCTTGACGGAACATTGGTAGCAGACGTATTCATACTCTTCCCCATATCTTTATTGAACGTTAAATTTCGAATCTTTGACGTGATATAGTACTTGCACAACCATCTGCCAACAATTTTCTCAACACAAAAACCTCAAGGTTAACACTTTTATGTCAAAATTAAATAAATGAGTCTAGTGCACTCTATAAGCGATAAAATTGATTTCACTTAAAACCAATCAAAGACTAGAAAGTAAATACTGGATACCCAATCCATCTTGAAAACAAATAATATCCAAATCAACGAGTTTTCTAAATCAACAGTTTTAATGTATCAAAAAGTGTTTACACTGTTTTCTATTCAATAAAAATAATTTTAAGTGCATGAGACAACATCCAAAATTGCACAGATGAGTGATCTTCCCTCTCATGGTAGAAAACTTGTAATGCATTGATTTAACGTGGTTAATTTAATCATTTTACCTTCTCTAAATAAGAAGCCAATGCAATATTTAATCAAAACAATCACACCAGCAATAATAGTCTAACATTGCACTCTTCAAAATGATACAATACAATAAATTATGTTTATTTTTTTATATGCCTAAACGAGGGCAAATAAGTAAAAAAGTCTATGTTTTACAAATCATTAGAAGATACCATGTTGATAACAACACAAATAAAACTAAACTATCTCTTATATCCAGAGTACCATTTTACATAAAAAATGACTTTAATGGCAGCATAGGCTTCTTATGATTTTGACCATAGCAAATAGTGTCTTTCCCCTATATCGTAAAGAACCTCAATGAAACAACCAAAAAAACTCCGTATTTCACGAACACAGATAAGCTTTTAAAATGAACAAATCCGTTAATGATGAAATAAATACATCACTCTATACAGCTGTAGCAACCATCGATGTCAGTGCCATTGTTGCCAATTATATCACTTTAGCCAAACGTGTAGCTCCAACACAATGTTCAGCAGTTGTAAAAGCAAATGCCTATGGATTAGGAGCTCACAAAATTGCTCCTGCCCTTTATCAAGCTGGTTGTCGCACTTTTTTTGTCGCACAAATCAGAGAAGCACTCCAATTAAAAAGCATTTTACCATCAAATGTCACGATTGCCCTTCTGAATGGACTTCCACACTTAGCAGAAGAGTTTGTCGCACAATCTGGTATTGTTCCTGTTCTAAACTCTTGGAATGCCATTGAAAATTGGCAAAAAATTTGTCAAAAAAAAGATAAAAAATTTCCAGCAATTGTTCAAATCGATACCCATATGAACCGATTAGGACTGGATCAAAAAGAGTTACAAAAACTCATCAAACACCCTACAATTTTCGAAAAAGCAGAAATAAAATATATTCTTAGTCATCTTTCTAACGGAGAAGATGATACCCACCCATCAAATTATGCCCAATTGACTTCTTTCAAAACTATCCTTGCGCAATTGCCTGCTTGCAAAGTTTCCTTTGCCAATTCTGGAGGTATCTTTCTAGGATCAGATTTTTATTTTGATCTTGTTCGTCCAGGCATTGCACTTTACGGAGTTGATCCGCGGGGAAAACACCCATCACCTCTGAAACCTGTTTTAAAACTTGAAGCCCAAGTCATTCAAAGCCGCGTTGTTGATATAGGAGCACCTGTTGGTTATGCAGAAAGCTTTATAACCAACAGACCAAGCACTCTTGCAACCATTTCTATAGGCTACGCAGACGGCTGGCTCCGTGCTCTTTCGAATAAAGGAACTGTTTATTTCAACGGGCACAAACTTCCCATGGTTGGGCGGGTTTCTATGGATTCCATTATTGTAGATACGACCGATCTTGAACAAAAACCTCAAACTGGTGACTGGGTAGAGCTCATTGGTCGCCATCAAACACTTGAAAAAGTATCTATAGATGCCGATACCCTCCCCAATGAAATTCTAACATCTCTTGGCTCCCGCTATAAATACATTTACACATAAAAACTCTTTAGCCATAAAGAAATAAATTGATAAAAATCATCATTTTAGAAAATTGAGGGGCTTTTACAAAAGATTTTACAACAATCAACCACATAGAATGGTCATAGATACCGTACATTCACAGAAATCTCAAAACAGACAAGTTAATGGACTGTTTTATGGAAGTAGCTTTCATCTAAAATACAAAAACTTAGCCTTTCCCCATAAATTGACAAAAAAGAATCTACTACAAAGTTTTTAAAATTAATTTCCCAATTAAAATCATTCGCTTGCATACCACAAGCTGGACTATGTGTAGATAAAAATGATTTAAGAAAAGAATGATGCCTCTTATGAACCATAGTGCCAAGAGCTATAACATTAGGCGCTGGCAAAGTGTATGGATAGTGCCGGCTTACTCCGTTATGAAGCGTAAAGATTGGGGGATCAATAGATTTACCCTTACACCATTCACAAGCGCCGTCGCGAAATGGGATTAGGAGCGAAATATCTCTTTAAAACAAACATGTGAATTAACAACCCAAGTATATTCTTTTTGGAGCGTTCTGTTTTACATGAGGGTCGTGCCCCCATTAAAAAACACAATAAATAAAAGTGTGGAGCAATGTGCAATCCCCATTATTAAAAAAACATTGCTTTAAATGCTTTTGAAAGCCGCAAAGCTGAATTAAAAGGAGATGACAAACTGAGGATTGAGTTTTACCTTTACGGCTTTACATTTTCCCAAAATGAGATTGTCTTCCAGTTTCAAAGGTTACGTCAACAGAAATACGCAATCCCCTCGCCCTCATCTGACAGACAAAAGCTGGAACTACTCATAAAGCTCTTTTTTTCTCAATCTCTGACTTAAAACATGTGGCTGCGTTAAGTTTGGATGTTGATTTACAGGCAACAGCTAAAGCACACGAGCTCTTAGAAAAACAGCGCTGTAAAGTTACAAACTGACTTGCAATGAAGTGGAAAGATGTGCCGGCTTTTTATAAGACACCTTGTAAAAAACACCCATAATACATTTGGCTTTGCGTTTGCTCATTCTAACAGGTGTTTTTACATATTTTTGCGTCATATTTACAAAAAGCAGATTAAAGAGAAATATTTAGACAATTCTTGACTCGAAAAGATGCAACAACAGAGTTTCGCGTGTCTTTATCATCAAAAACACTAAAATTGATTTTATTCTTTCTACAACCGGTCGTCGTCACCCTAGTGAGAAGGAGTATATCACAACACATGCAACAGACGTGACCCTATCCCCCGTAGGTTTCGCTCTCGTTTACGTGAACTAGCTGGCGAGACCGATGCCGCCTAGTCACTAAAACCATGCCATACGGTAGAAGGCAAAGGAGAGCATGCCTATTGCCGACAAAACACAGCTTTTTGTCGACTTTTTTGATTTTGCTCATGTTATAAAAAAACAATGCAAAATTCTAGAAAATAGACAAATAATTCCATAGTAACATGATCAACAAGCATAAAACCCACACAAAATGTGTGGGCTTTTTTGTTTATGCAAATAAACAAATTAAATACATATTTGTTATTTAATAGGTATTTCCCAATGGCGGGCA
The DNA here is from genome assembly GCF_042194285.1 of Bartonella sp. MM97QHHN. NCBI lineage: Bacteria > Pseudomonadati > Pseudomonadota > Alphaproteobacteria > Hyphomicrobiales > Bartonellaceae > Bartonella > Bartonella sp. MM97QHHN. The sequence goes on from NZ_JBHIMS010000092.1 coordinate 14,569, forward strand.
CGAACAAATGAGCATTCTGTCTCCCGCAACATTATCAATACGCGATACAGGAGGCCAATATTTATTGGCTGGATCAAGAAAACTGTTGGGAAAAGCAGCTTCTTGTCGCGAATAGGGTCGTGCCCAAGCATCATCTAAAGTATCTGCCACTGTATGAGGGGCATTCACCAATGGATTATTGTCTTTTGGCCAAACCCCGCTACCAACTTTCTTAGCTTCTTCAGCAATAGAGAGTAAAGCATCACAAAAACGATCAATCTCTGCTTTTGGTTCCGATTCCGTTGGCTCAATCATCAAAGTTCCCGGAACAGGAAACGACATCGTGGGCGCATGGAATCCATAATCAATGAGACGTTTTGCAATATCATCAACACTCACCCCATACTGCTCTTTCAACACGCGTGTATCCACAATACATTCGTGCGCAACACGTCCATGCTTGCCCCGATAAAGAATGGAATAAGCAGCTGAAAGACGTGCAGCAATATAATTGGCATTTAAAATGGCTATTTGTGTTGCATATTTTAAGCCATCAGCCCCCATCATTCGAATATACATCCATGTAATCGCAAGAATAGACGCACTTCCATAAGGAGCAGCCGAAACCGCATGTGTTGTCCCATCTTGTTCATGACCTGGTAAGAATGGTTTGAGATGCGCTGCAACTCCAATTGGTCCCATACCAGGACCACCACCACCATGAGGAATAGCAAATGTTTTATGAAGATTCATATGACAAACATCAGCGCCAATATCCGCAGGACGAGCAAGACCAACAAGGGCATTGAGATTAGCACCATCAAAATAAACTTGTCCGCCATTTTCATGAATAATAGAACAAATTTCCTTAATACTTTCTTCATAAACACCATGGGTTGAAGGATAAGTAATCATGAGAGCGGCCAATTTATCTTTATGCAATTGCGCTTTCATCTTGAGATCGTCTACATCAACATCACCATCGCTTAAACATTTTACCACAACGACTTCCATCCCTGCCATATGGGCCGAGGCTGGATTGGTACCATGCGCAGATGCAGGAATAAGACAAACTGTACGTTGATGTTCTCTCCGTGATTGGTAATATCGTCGGATAGCCAAAAGCCCAGCATATTCACTTTGAGCACCAGAATTTGGCTGAAAAGAAACTTGCGCAAATCCTGTAATTTCGCACAACCACGCATTTAACTGGTTTATCATCTCCAAATAACCCGCTGCATCCTCTTGTGAAACAAAGGGGTGTATATTGGCCATGCTAGCCCAACTTACAGGCATTAATTCAGCCGCGGCATTAAGCTTCATTGTACAAGAACCAAGAGGGATCATAGCGCGATCCAGCGCCAAATCCTTATCCGCCAAACGACGCAAAAAGCGCATCATATCTGTCTCTGAATGAACCGCATGAAAAAAAGGCTGAGAAAGAAAAGCAGCATCCCGTTTTTTTCCAAAGAGTCGTGGAGAAACCTGATCGCCTAATTTTGCCCCAAAAAGCTGCGCTAAAGCACCAGCATCTTCTTCTGTCGATAATTCATCAAAATTGATTGCAATAGTGTCATCATCGAGAACACGAATAAGGCGCCCACCTATTTTGGCTTGATGCGCAATCTCTCGCGCTTTTCCCTTAACAGAAATACTCACACAATCAAAAAAGCTTTTCCCTTCAACATGAACTCCTGCTGCTTCTAAACCAGCAACAAAACGACATGTTAAATGATGAATTCGCTGCGCAATTTCTTGTAAGCCTTTTGGCCCATGCCAAACAGCATAAGCGGTTGCCATATTAGCCAACAAAGCCTGCGCTGTACAAATATTTGACGTCGCTTTATCGCGCCGAATATGTTGTTCACGTGTTTGCAAAGCTAAACGAAAACCAACGCGTCCTTTGGTATCCACGGATTGACCAACAATACGCCCTGGAATAAGACGCGTTAACGCATCACTCACGGCAAGGTAACCAGCATGTGGACCACCAAATCCCATCGGAACGCCATAACGCTGCATAGAGCCAACAACGATATCTGCCCCCCATTGAGAAGGTGGCTCCTGAAGGGTAAGCGCTAAAGGATCAGCTACAACGATAACTAAAGCTCCCTTTTCCTTTGCCTCTTTTATGATCTCACTGTAATCATGAAAAGAACCTTTTGTATCTGGCCAAGATAAAACAATTGCCGCTGTATCAGAATCAATTTCGCCATTTTGGCTAATCTGAATCCCTTGTGTTTCAGCACGCGTTTGCGCAACACTCAAAGTCTGAGGGTGTAAAAGACTCTGAAGAGAAATTTTTGTTTTTTTCTCACGGAAAAAGCGAAAAGCAAGGGCATTGGCTTCAGCTAAAGCAGTTGCTTCATCAAGAAGGGAAGCAGCAGAAACAGGCAAACCTGTTAGTTCACTAACCAATGTCTGAAAATAAAATAAAAGCTCTAAACGACCCTGGCTAATTTCTGCTTGATAAGGCGTATAAGCAGTATACCAAGCAGGATTTTCAAACAGATTTCGTAAAATAACCGGAGGCACATAAGTTCCATGATATCCTTGCCCAATAAAACTTTTGTGCACATGGTTACGCTCCATCATCTTGGAGAGTTCTTCCAAGGCTTGTCCTTCACTAGCAGCCTCTGGAAGATTCAATGAACGTCCCAAATGGATAGAGTGTGGAACAGCTTGAGAAATGAGTGTATCAACACAATCAAGCTCTAAAACATCAAGCATTTTTTGTGTTTCATCAGGACGCAGCCCAATATGTCGAGAAGAAAAAGAACGCTCGATCATAGTACTCATCCAATCAAAGCCTTATAAGCATCTTTATCTAACAACCCCTCCAGTTGTGTCTCATCCTGCAATGTCATTTTCCATAACCAGCCTTCTGTTTCGGCTTTCTGATTTACCAATTCAGGATTATCAGCCAAGGCTTCATTTATTTCGACCACTTCACCATCAAGAGGAGCATAAACATCTGAAGCCGCCTTCACTGATTCTACAACAGCCGCCGCCTCTCCTTTGGAAAGTTTTGTTCCACTTTGTGGTAAATCAACAAAAACCAAATCCCCTAATTGCTCTTGCGCATAATGCGTAACCCCAACAATCACCACTTGCCCTTCAACGCTAAGCCATTCATGGTCATGTGTAAAATAAGTTTTAGACATAAAAAATCATCCTTTAAAATAACGTTGTTCAACAAAGGGAAGAGAATGAACTGATAATACAATCTTTTTGCCTCGCAGTTCTGTAAAGACTTGTGTCCCTTCAACTTTAAAATCAACAGGAACGTAACCCATCGCGACAGGACCATCAAAAGAAGGACCAAAACCACCTGATGTTACAATGCCAATCTCATTACCTTGATCATCAAGAAGCAGCGCACCGGCACGAATAGGTTGGCGCGTTTGCGGTTTTAATCCAACACGACAACGAGCCGGTCCTTTTTGCAGTGCTTCAAGAAAAGCCTTTGCACCATAAAATTGTGCTTTTTCTCGAACATTTTTAGGAACAGCCCATGTTAGAGCCGCATCAATAGGTGTCGTATCAGGGGTAATATCATTTCCATGCAAACACAGCCCCGCTTCCAACCGCAAGCTATCGCGTGCTGCAAGTCCAATCCACTCAACACGAGAATCACTCAGCAATTTTTCAGCCAACATATGCGCATGCCCTATAGGCAAAGCAATTTCAAAACCATCCTCTCCCGTATAACCAGAACGCGTTATAAACCAATCCTGTTGTGGTTCGAATCCTTGCATAAAGAACAATTCATTCCCTGGTAAATCGGCATCAGCAAGAACGGCTGCCGCTTCAGGACCTTGAAGCGCAAGCAATACCCTTTCAAGGGCAATCACTTGACATTCAAAATCAACCGCACGCTTTTCCAATTCTAAAAAATCAGCCTGTGCATTCCCAGCATTGGCGACCAACATAAAACGACCCTCTTCCAAACGGGTAATAATAAGATCATCAAGAATACCAGCCTGCTCATTAAGCAAATAATTATACCGTGAATGCCCAATCTTTAAAGCTGCTGCATCAATGGGAAAAGCATAGGACAAAAATTCCACAGCTTGTGCCCCTTCAACCGCAATCAATTTCATATGAGAAATATCAAAAAGTCCTGCATGTGCACGCGTATGAAGATGCTCTTTTAAAACGCCAAGAGGATAAGTTAAAGGCATGTTCCAACCCGCAAAAGAACCAAATTTTGCTCCTGCTTTTTCATGCAAATCATATAAAGGAAGTGTTTTTAAAAAAGATGTTTCTTGTGCTGTGCCCATAATAACTCCAAAGCTGCGCTAACGCCCATAGAATATGGTCGTCTCTGCCCCCTCTGTCATCAACCTGAGAGACTCGCGAAAAGATCTTTCGCTTACACCTTCGGCGCGGGTTTTCCCGACTTTCCAGATCTGCCTTCTTCCTTTTACGGTCCTTAAAGCCTGAGAGATTATGGGCTATTTCCCCTTCGGCGGCAATGCGAAAATTTGCAATCTGCACTCTCCCGCAAAAGAATGAAAGAAACGATAACGCTCTTTCCAGCATATTTAAACCTATAGCCTATCTTTATCACACTGTCATTAGTAAAGTGATGAAAATGTTCTCATTTTAAAACTTGCATAAGCTGCTTCAAAAGATTTATAATATTATCCTTTTGAACCTTACAAAAATTGCAAGGAACACATTTTAGGAAATTTAAGACAAAAATCAAAAGCTATAAACAAAAATACCTCTTGAAAATCATACAAAACGTCACACACTAAAAAGATCGCAAAGCAATATTCTTTCGCGCGCAGTTCAACCTTAAAAATAGGGTTTCATATTCTTTTTGAGAATAAGGACTTCAAATATTTTATAAGTATGATTTTAATGCACAAGAAGTAGGTTTTCTGCTTTCTCAATAGTGTCATAAATAGCGACTATTTACAGACTAAAACTACCGAACAAAGGTGACAAAATACTCATGAAAGCTGGTAATATCTCTTACAATTGCGAAAATGATCTTCCAAAACAAATTGCTCTTTTTCCTTTAGAAGGTGCACTCTTACTACCCGGTGGTTTTTTATCACTCAATATTTTTGAACCAGAATCACTTGAAATGATTGAAAATGTTATGGTAACTGATCGTCTATTGGGCATTATTCAACCACTTTCATCGGATACAGATCGCTTCTCTACACAACTTTATAAAACAGGCTGTATAGGGCGCATTACAAACTACAGTGAAACAGGAAATGGACAACTGTTCATTATCTTACAAGGTGTTTGCCGCTTCACTTTAGAACAAGAATTGAAAAACACAAAATCCTATCGAACAGCTCTCATCCAATCAAACATAAAAGACTTGCAAGAATTTGATATTGAAGAAAGCATTAACCGAGAGAACTTACTCGACGTTGTAGAAAAATATCTAACCATACATGAAATGGAATATAATTGGAGCAGCATCATAGAAGCCCCTACACCTATATTGGTTAATGCTTTTTCAGCTCTTATCCCCTTTACACCAGCAGAAAAACAAGCTCTCCTTGAAGCTCCAGATATCGAAAGCCGTGCCCAAACTCTTCTTGCATTAACAGAACGCTCGCTCATGAAACAAACAGGAACAGATTACCGCTTAAACTAATGAATGTCCAAACATGAAAAAAATGACCACAGATCCCAAAATGCTCGAATTGCTCGTCTGCCCAATGACGAAAGGCACGCTCTCTTTCAACCGAAAAACACAAGAGCTCATTTCTCTCAAAGCCAAACTTGCCTATCCTATTCGTGATGGCGTTCCCATTATGCTTGCCTCAGAAGCGCGCCCTTTGCAAAACAATGAAGAAATAACGCATAAAAAATAAAAAATCCTCATGCAATTTCCTTCTACAAGCCCACTGTTATCAAACCTCTATATCCATATGGTCTCTCAATATTCACGTATTCTGAGAAAAGGCATTTTACAATAGAGAAATACACTGATTTAAAAGATATTTATATCGCTTTACCCCTTGCAATCAAAGCCCCAAATAGCACAGCTTTTCTCGTTTCAGTCTATTCATTCTGAAGCAATAAAAAACATTCGCTTGCACAACACAAATATCTGAATAAAAATAACTGAAAAAAGGATTCAAACAGCCCTTGTTTTTACCCACACGGCCCACCCGCTTATGATGTACAAGCAAGCGATTTTAATTAATCCAACATGAAAAGATTTGTGATGAGAGGTTTTAAGATATTCCGCTTTGTATTTTTAGTTAAAAAGAATGATTTATCATAACAAATCAATTTGTTGATCTATCGCGAAAGTACAATATAAAAGCACTTACACTAAATCAGGAGGGGAACATAAGTACAACTGGACATTTATGTTTTTATGACATTCCTATAAGCTTTATAGGCTAAAAAATACGCTTTATTTGCTTGGAATAAGCAATTTGAATTTCAATTGACGATTGAAAATAATTTCCTTATGAATGAAACTTGTGTTTTGGTTATATACGCAACGATCAATAGGTCCTAGATGCCCGAAAAACTCAAACACGAAAAATGAACCCGCTTTGCAGACATCTCTGAGTTCCGGAGATTCTTGTTATGTCCAAGTACTTTAAGCACTAAAAGCAAGAGGCTGACTCGGTTTCAGCACTTCCAGCCCCCGGAATGCCAATGCGAGGGCGCTTGCGACCGGTGGGAGTAGCGGTGGGAGTAGTAAGTACAGACTGGATATCCACACTTTAAAGATATTTCTATAAACTCTATAGACTAAAAAATGCACTTTATTTGCTTGCAATAAGCAAATTGAATTTCGATTGACGATTGAAAATAATTCCCTTATGAATGAAACTTGCGTTTTTGGTCGTATACGCGACGATCAATAGGGTCTGGAAGCCCGAAAAACTCAAACTAGAAATAAAACCGCTTTTTGCGGATATCCCGGATTTTCCGGGGGCTCTTGTTATGTCCAAGTGCTCTCAGCACTAAAAGCAAGAGGCTGTTTTGAGTCAGCACTTCCAGACCCCGGATACTAATGCGAGGGCGCTCGCAACCGGAGGGGAAACAAAGTGCAAACTAAAAATCTACATTTTTACGATATTTCTTTAGGCAAAAAAATTCGCTTCAGAAGAAACGTCATGGGGTTTTCTCAAAAACAATTAGGAAGTCATTTAGGCGTAACATTCCAACAAATCCAAAAGTATGAAAAAGGCTTAAATCGCGTAAGTGCAAGACGTTTACAGGAAATTGCTCATATATTAGATGTTCCCGTTTCCTTCTTTTATGTTGATGGCGCAAAAAAAGAAGAGAACCTCTATCATTGTGATGACAGAATAGCAAGCAAAGCAGAATATTTACTTTTAAAAAATTTCAGAATACTGACCCGCAAAAAACAAAGAGCAATTTTGCAGTTGATTTCTGATGAAAAAAATAACCCCTTATTTTCATAAGTTCATTGCAAAGATAATCAAAGTCCTTAATAATCTTGACAAGAATTGTGACTGTCTCCCCACACTTCATGAGAATGAAAATGCTTAATCTAATCTGATTTGTAAATAATCCGAATTCTAACGAGTTTAACTTAGAAATAGTGCATTGATTTATAATGATAATCTAACGTTATTGATATTGAATAAGTGTTTCGAATATCGTAAAATTCTTTCATTTCAAATTTGTTCTATATTGAATCAATCAAAATCTCTTGTTTGCACATTACAAGCAAAGTTGGCGTGTGAGTAAAAATGTACAAAAAGGCATACCTCTTATTGAATCGTCTCACAAACCAAGAGCTGTAACGACATTGGGTGCTAAAAAATGTATGAGGTGCTAACTTGCTCTTTTATTAAACATAAATATGTGAGTGTTCAACGACTTTCCACTCATATGAGTCACTTAAACAAAAGGCTCTCCAAACAAGCCTAAGAATATTCCAACGCACTAAAAAAACACTTAAATATATCGAGAAAAATCAAAGATCTTATACTACCATACTCCAAATAATGATATTTTATAGCATAACAGGATTAAAGTAAAAATAAGAAATATAAAGTAAAAAATAGACACGAAAAAAAATATATATAACTTTCATAGGAATTTATCTATATATGGATACTTAAGTTTATCCTGTTGTGCCATAAATTCTATCATTTAAGATATGAGGATATGAAGCACGCATACCTCCTTGAAACATTCAAATGTTTTTTAGATGCCCAATATCTTTTTAAATATTTTTAGGCCTGCTTGTTGAGCCTTTAGTTTAAGTGAAAAATGGGAAGCCGCTAGAATCTAGCTGTTTACAGACTGTAATAGGAAGCTTCGCTTTTAAAGGTATAGGGAGAAAATTAAATAATTCAACAATTAACAGATAAAGTATAAAAAGATTCCACCAACGCGATACGTAATACCATCCTTAAAAAATTCAAAAGTGAGAAGGTAAACAATTGACAGAAGATAAGAAATTCACTTAATTAAAGTGTTTTCTAAAGAGATAATAGCTTAGCGTAAAATATTCAATTTTTTCAATTCTGAAAGATTAAAAGAGACGTATTATTTGAAATAAAACAATTTATTGTGCTAACAATGATGATTGGTGTGCACAAAATTGAGTTGTTGAAAATCAAAAATATAATTTAATGATGTTCCTTGACCAACTCACTCTCTCCTGAGTATAGCACGGGGAATAAACGTGGAGAGACATGAGGAGTATATAGAAAATGAGTTATAAAGTTGCAATTGTCGGCGCAACCGGAAATGTTGGTCGTGAAATGCTTACAATTTTAGAAGAACGTGGTTTTCCTGCGCATGAAATTGTCCCTCTAGCATCACGACGCTCATTAGGACAAGAAGTTTCTTATGGAGACAAAACTTTAAAAGTAAAAGCACTGGATACTTACGATTTTTCTGACACAGATTTTTGTCTTATGTCTGCGGGAGGGAGCATTTCCAAAGAATACGCCCCTAAAATTGCTGCTGCCGGCTGTGTCGTCATCGATAATTCCTCCACGTGGCGCTATGATGCCAATGTTCCGTTGATAGTCCCTGAAGTCAATGGCGAAGCTATAAATGCCTTTTCTAAGCGTAATATTATAGCAAATCCTAATTGTTCAACAATTCAACTGGTCTTAGCTTTAAAACCTCTCCATGATGCTGCAATCATTAAACGTGTTGTTGTCTCTACATATCAGTCTGTTTCTGGAGCTGGTAAAGAAGGAATGGACGAACTTTTCGAACAATCACGCGCAGTTTTTGTTGCAGACCCAATTACATCAAAAAAATTCACTAAACGCATTGCCTTTAATGTCATTCCTCATATTGATGTTTTCATGGAAGATGGTTATACAAAAGAAGAATGGAAAATGACGGTTGAGACGAAGAAAATTCTCGATCCGAAAATTAAATTAACAGCCACTGCTGTTCGGGTCCCTGTCTTTATCGGTCATGCCGAAGCCGTCCATGTTGAATTTGAAAAACCACTAAGCGCATCTGAAGCACAAGCGCTCTTCCGCGATGCACCAGGTTGTCAGCTTATCGATAAACACGAAGATGGTGGTTATACCACACCTTATGAAGGTACCGGAGAAGATGATACCTTTATTAGCCGTGTTCGTGAAGATATCACCGTTGAAAATGGTTTAGCTTTCTGGGTTGTCGCCGATAATTTAAGAAAAGGAGCAGCATTGAATGCCGTTCAAATTGCTGAATTGCTCATTTCTCGTAATTTGATAAAGCCTAAGTCCGCAAATTAACGCCCTGTCCGAAGGACAAAGAGCCCCTAGCCGGTCCTGTCAAAAGTCCGGCTTCTCTTCAGTATAACCTTCCCCAGCTGAAGGTTCATATCACCATCCTAAAGAACTGTAATCCAAGGTATTGTCAAATTTGACTCTGAATATCCTTGAATGCCTCGCCACCTTAAGTTAAGCATTGCCGCCTTAATGACATTTTACGGTACAATAGGATCAGCAGCATAAGCATTGTTTGCTTCATGCTGCTGATCCTTTTTGTCATTCCGGTTATGAAATTAACTTTACCCTTATCGAGCAGGATAGGTCACGACACGGTAACGCGTTTCATTACGTTCAAAATTTTTGTAATTGACATTATCAGGAAAGGAAGGATTATAAGCACTCACGTGCTTTACAGAAACGCCTTGTGCTTTTTGCGACGGATTTAAAATTGTTCGTTCATCCCTTTTTTTAACACCTGTAGAATCGATAATCATATCTGTTCTGTATAGTTTTTGCATATTTTTCCGTGTTTTTTGAATCGCCGGAAGAGCTTTAAAGTCGGAAACAGCCTGTTTTACTTTTTCTTTTGGCGATTTTACCATGGATTTTGATTTTGCTGGCATCTTTTTAAAAGCAATGGTAGGAACATCGTTAACATTGACGTAACGTGCAGATGCCCAACCAACTTTTCCATGATAACCAAGAGAACACCAAGTTTTATTGGATAGGCAGCCATAAATTTGCACTTTTGCTCCCATTGGAACCATTGTGATAACTTTATAAGCTGTCGCAGGGCCTGTGCGTAAAGATACCTGACCTGATGCAACACGAGCAACTGTTCCTGTAATGGTTCCAGCTTCCGCGTGAAAAGCAGTCACAGCCACCCCTGACGCTCCTAAAGCCCATAAAGTCATCATTGTTGATAAAAATTTCTTTCTTAACATTATTTTTCTTCCTCTCTTAAAACGTATGAAGGGCAAAAATTCGCCTTTGCAAAAATTTGCCGCGTTTAAATCCAATGATCAGCAACCTTTATTCCCCCCAAAAACCCCACAACATTGCAACAAAATCTCTCTTTATCGCCTACACGAACACGGCCTTTTGATCTTGATTGCGCAGTATGTTCTTCATGAATTTACGGCTAAAGCATCATCTGATTGTCTGGTTCTTCAACCAATTGTCCCTTACAAAAGTTTTTAAAGGGGCATTGGTTCCCTCAACAAATGATTGCAATAAAAGAATTAATTATTTGAATTTCAGAGAATTTCTATGAACAAATGATGATCAGCCCCCAAAACAACTAAAATAGAAGGAAAAATAATACTCTTTTAAAAATAAAAGTGATTGAATATTCTCTAAAGCTTGTATAACTTTAAATCTGCCTAAAAAGATACAGAGTATATTGAAACTTCCCTCAAAAAATTTCTCGAAAAAGAAAGTTAAAAGCATATGACATTAAAAAATTTTTCTCGTAGTCGGATTATAGGATTATTCCTCTCTCTCTTTGCACTTTTTTTGTCTACTGCTTTTTCCATGGCCGCAGACAAAACAAAAATCAAACTTGGTATTATGGAAGGGCGGGATGCGATTATTTGGAAAACTGCTGCTGAACAGGCTAAACAAGCCGGTTTAGATATTGAACTCGTTTATTTTTCTGATTACGCTTTGCCTAATGATGCTGTTAACGCAGGAGAGATCGATGCGAATGCTTTTCAGCACGCCCCTTATCTTAATGAACAAATGAAACAACGTGGCTATAAACTTTCAATTGTCGGCTATACATTTATTGCTCCAATCGGTGTTTATTCACACAAAATAAAAGACTTAAAAGATCTTCGTGATGGTGCACATGTTGGTATTCCGAACGACCCATCTAATGGTGGAAGAGCCTTACTTCTTCTCAATTCTTTAGGTCTCATTAAGTTAAAAGATCCTCATAATATTCTTGCATCTCCACTTGATATTATCGAAAATCCTAAAAACCTGCAAATTCGTGAGCTCGATGCTGGTATGTTAGGACGAGCTATTGACGATTTTGACCTTGCAATTATAAACACAAACTGGGCTATTGTTTCCGGATTAAACTTCGAAAAAGATGTAGTCGCATGGGAGAGCGCAAAAAATAATCCTTATGATAATATCATCGTTGTACGCACGAGCGAAAAAGATGAGCCATGGGTTAAAAAATTAGTTGCCGCTTACAACAACGATCTTATCCGTGCAAAAATCAAAGAGATTTTTGGCAATACCGCCCAAACATCTTGGTAATTGTGCCAAATATCCGAGTAATTGTGAATGGAAAAACCTACTCTTATCTCCTTAAAAAACATCAGCCGTTGTTTTAACAAAACGGCTGGTGTTCCGGTAATTAATAATCTCTCTTTAAATATCCATGCTGGTGAAATCCTTGGCATTATTGGGCGCAGTGGAGCAGGAAAATCAACACTTATTCGCTGTTTAAATGGGTTAGAGAAGATTGATGCAGGGTCCATTTTTTTTGAAGGTGTTGATATTTCCAATCTATCAGAGATAGAATGGGCGCCTTACCGTCAGCGAATTGGGATGATTTTTCAACATTTCAATCTTCTCTCATCGCAGAATATTCTTGATAACATTGCATTGCCGCTTAAATTAAGTGGTGTAAGTAAAAAACAACGCCACAAACGTGCCCTTGAACTGATTGAATTGGTTGGGTTATCTGGGAAAGAATATTGCTATCCAGCACAATTGTCCGGGGGACAAAAACAACGCGTTGGCATTGCACGCGCTCTTGCTGCTAATCCTAAAATATTGTTATCAGATGAAGCCACCTCTGCTCTTGACCCTGAAACAACACAATCTATTCTAGAGCTCCTTGCTGATATTAATAAACACCTCAATCTCACGATTGTGCTCATCACCCATGAAATGGAAGTTGTGCGCACCATAGCGCATCGCGTTGTTGTTCTTAATCAGGGGAATATTGTAGAAGAAGGACGTGTGAAAGACATCTTTACATCACCGCAAGACGATACAACCATAGCTATGCTCAAGCTTGTAACCCCGCAACTTCCTGAAAAATTTGCGAAAAATCTCAAACCAATCGGACGAGAAGCTGTCATTGAAATTAATATTGCCGGTGAAATTGCCCAGCAGCCTTTTCTTCATCTTCTAGAAAATGAGAGTGGTTTAAAAGCACGTATTTTGCATGGTGGCATTGATACAGTTCAAGATGAAACCATCGGGCGACTCTTCTTGGCTCTTCCTGGAGAAGATAAAGAAGCTTTAGAAAAAGCTGTTCAATGGTTAACGAAAAAAGGACGATATTGTGAGGTCTTAGGCTATGTTTAATGTTCTGTCTCATGAACTTCCCCAAGCTGTTATTGATACAATATTGATGACACTTAGTGCTTCTGTTATGGCATTTATTATAGGGCTTCCCCTTGGTCTTCTTCTTCACACAACAGCACGCGGAGGGATTTTTTCCTCATCTCTCATCAATCGCCCTTTAAGCATGATCATTGACAGTATTCGTGCCATTCCCTTTATTATTCTTGCATTTTATCTTCTTCCCGTTACGCGTATCGTTGTAGGAAGAGGGATAGGAATGCCTGCTGTAATTTTTATACTGACCATTTCAGCTATCCCTTTTTATGCTCGCATGGCGGAACTCTCTTTTAAAACCGTTGAAAACGGTCTCATTGAAGCGATCCGCTCTATGGGTGCAAGTCGTCTTCAAATTATCAGACATGTTCTTATTCCTGAAGCTCTCCCTAGCCTGATTACAGGTTTTACAGTCATGGTCATTTCTCTTATAGGAGCCACCTCACTTGCTGGATATCTTGGTGGAGGCGGTTTAGGGGATATGGCAATCCGCTATGGCTACCAACGCTACAATACCTTCATCATGACCATCGTCATCATCCTTTTGATCGTGCTCAATATTACAACCCAATGGACTTCTGATAAAATCGTACAAAAACTTGATAAAACAAAACATTAAAAGACTTAGAATTTCACATGCCAATACCATCATCCTCTTTGCCACTTTCCAAGTGCACCAACCCTTGCCTATCGAAAACACTCATAAGAGATTAGAAACTTTTTTCTTAAACAGTTTTTATCTCTCCCCATCCGTTTGTAACATGAAAGAAAATAGTTTTAATGGCTTTAATATAAAAGGGGATAAAATAAGAGATCTCACAGTATGTGAAACTCTCTTTAAATTAAGACATTGGTCACGACCTTTCCCAACCTTAGATAACACATTGAATTTATAATGATAATATGGCGTTATTCATATTGAATGAGAACTCTGAATACCGTAAGATCCTCTCATTCCCAATTTGTTCCATATAGAATCAACCAAAACCTCTTGCTTGCACGTTAAAAGCGGAAAGAGCCGTGTGAGTAAAACTATACAAGAAAGAAAGGCATGCCTCTTATGAATTATCTCAAGCGCCAAGACCTGTCTTAACATTGGCGGCTAGCATATAATATGATGGTGCCGATTTTCTTCTTCACAAGCATAAAGATAGGGGTGCTCAATGGCTTTATCGTTATACTATTCACAGGCGCCATTGCGAAATGGGTGTGACGAGCGTTGAGAGATGTTGCTTTAAAATAAACCCGTGAATTGGCAACGCAAGTATATTCCATTTGAAGCGTTCTGTTTTACGTGATGGGTATGATCCCATTAAAGAACGCTATAAACAAAAGCGTGAAGCAATGCACTATCTTCATTAGGAAACTCCTCTTCAAAACGATCTAGGAAAGATAGCAACCCGCTATGGCTATCAACGCTATGATAGCTCCACCATATCTATCATCCTATAGATTATTCTCAATATCATCATTGAAGAAACTTCTAATAGAATTGTATAAAAATTTTATAAAATAAAGCACTCAAATAATCTAGATATTGGAAGGTTTTTCTTCCACAACAGCAACAATAAGCCATTGAGCTGTAAGAGCTGGTTTTTTTAACTTTTCAATTTCCACCGTAACCCCATAATGGAAAACCACTCGACCAGAAGGACGAATTTCTGCGTCGTCTAACACAAAACGCGCACGTATCCGTACCCCTGTTTTCACAGGACTCATGAAGCGTACTTTATCGAAACCATAATTAATCCCCATTGTGCTCCCTTCTAACTCTGGAAGAGCTTCATAAGCGAGCCTAGACAAAAGCGATAATGTTAAAAAACCATGAGCAATCGTGCCGCCAAAAGGTGTCTTTTTAGCCTTTTCCTCATCAACGTGTATCCATTGATGATCATCTGTAGCACATGCAAACTGATTAATCATATCCTGTGTAACAAGACGCCACTCCGATAATCCCACTTCTTTCCCAATAAAACTGGTGACATCTTGTACTGTTATTTTTTGCTGCATAACGCTATTCCTATTTTATTTGATAAAAGAAACCACCCCTCTTGCTTTTATAAAATCCATTGATTAGAGCATCAAGAATAAAAGATTAATTGTCTTAAAAACAAATGCACCTTATGAATGAGAAAAGTTCTTTAGCAGAATAGTTTTCAAATAGGAAAAAAGAATGGCAAGCAATGTGAACCTAACAGGTTTAGCGCATGATTTGAAACAACGTGCAGAAAACCATCCCCCCATCCGTATTGGACTGATTGGTTGTGGTGAAATGGGCACAGATTTATTATCAAGTATTGCGCATATGGATGGTATAACAGTCGCTGCTGTAGCCACGAGGACACCGTCACGTATTTTTGATGCCGCTACACTAGCCTATGGCGAAGATGGACATGTCTGTGAAGTTGAAAATACTTATGCTCTCACCCAAAGCATTGAAAAGGGTTTGATTGCAGCAACAGATGATATTAACCTTGTTTTGCGCCATGAACAAATTGATATTATCGTTGATGCAACAGGCTATCCCGAAGCAGGAGCAGAGATTGGTATCAAAGCGCTTGAGAATAACAAACATCTTGTCATGATGAATGTTGAAGCAGATGTTACAATTGGCGCTTATCTCAAACATGAAGCAGAAAAACGAGGGCTCATTTATACACTTGGTGCCGGCGATGAACCTACTTCTTGTATGGAACTCATAGAATTTGTTTCAGCCCTTGGACATAAGATTGTTGTAGCGGGTAAAGGAAAAAATAATCCTCTGCGCTTTGATGCTACACCTGACGCTTACGAAGAAGAAGCATTCCGGCGTAATATGAATGTGCGCATGTTGGTTGAATTTATTGATGGTTCCAAAACGATGGTTGAAATGGCAGCCATTGCCAATGCCACCGGACTTCTTCCCGATTGCCCAGGAATGCATGGACCACGAGCAGCGCTACAAGATTTAAACAAAGTGCTTATTCCAAAGCAAGATGGGGGCATTTTACAGCAATATGGTGTTGTAGATTATTCAATAGGTCAAGGTGTTTCACCTGGTGTCTTTGTCATTGCCGAAATAGCACACCCACGTTTACGCGAACGTATGGAAGATTTAAAAATTGGCCAGGGACCTTACTTCACCTTTCATCGCCCCTATCATTTAACAGCAATGGAAGTTCCCCTCACCTGCGCACGTATTATGCTTTATGGCAAAAAAGATATGGTCCCTCTTAGCCATCCCGTAGTAGAAGTCTGTGCTGTTGCTAAAAAAGATTTACATCCAGGTGATCAGCTAGACTTTATCGGTCTTTATACTTATCGTGCTTGGATAATGAACATCGCAGAAGCACGCGCTCACCACGCCATTCCTTGTGGTCTTTTAGAAAAAGCAACAGTAACAGCTGCAATTAAAAAAAACGAACTCATTACAGTACATAATACTGCTATTCGTGAAGATCAATGGATTGCACGTCTTCGTGCTAAACAAGACCTTTTACTTCATTGCCCTTCTTCCGCTAAGCTATAAATACTCCTGAATTACCTTACTTAACAGTATCCTTCCCTTAGGCAACAGAATAACCCAGAATACACTTCTATCGCAAATACAGGTTTATGTTTTAATAAAAGCATTTTCCAACGATGCACATTACCACTTTCCTCTCACAATATGTCCCGTAAATGCGACAGTATAAACCACTCCATGAGATGGCATAAGATTCATTGTGTATTACTATCTTTACTCTATAAAGATACAAACCAGCACCATCATTTATTTGCCAATACTACAACAGTCCTTGAACCTTAGAGATAATTCATAAGAAGAATTTTTACTCTTTTTTTTAAATAATTTTGTCCATACACGAACACAACTTGTTATACATAAAAAATACTTTTGATGTATTTAACATAAACAAATTTGAATGATAAATAATAATTTCTCATTTTTCTTATTACATGAGAGCCATGGATATAGGGATATTCTTTATTTTATCCCCTTATGAAAGATAAAAAAATTTAAAAAGGATAAAATATACCTTTGATGAATAATCTTCATATGAGAAAAGGTAGACAATATTAAAAGACTGATAAAGATAGTAATTATACTATCCTTATTACTAGAAAATAACCATAAACTGTAAAAAAATCAGGTTACACTAATTTGTAAAAAAAAACATAAATGTAGGATCTTGAACTTTAATAATGTTAATAAAAGCTACATTTAATATTAAGAGTAGTGATTTTATTATCTAGTATAGTATAAATAATAAAATATTTATTTTTTAAAAATAATGAAGTGAACAAAAAAATCCTCGACTCTGTCGATGAGCTTCCTACTAAAGTGTACTAAATATTCCCCAAAGAGATACAACAGCACCTAATACATCCCCAACACATAAAGAAGCAAGAAGTGATAAAATACCTATTCCCCCCCAAAAGGCTGCACCTGAAAAAGCAGCAGCTTTTTCAACTTTCCCCAAAGCAATGCCATCTTGTTCCTCAACGCCTTGAATAACAGCTCTATCCACAGCTTTAATAGCTACATTTTTTTCTAGTGTAGAAATAGTAACTGCCACTCTCTCTTGAAATTGATTTTTTACAAAACTTGCATTTCCCTCTATAGTTTGTACAAAAAAGAGAATAAATAGTGTAAAAGTAAATGAACATACACGATTTTTAAATATTTTAAACATAGCTTTCTTTGCTCCTCTTTTCTTCACTGAAAAAATGAAAGAATATTCACATATATAAAAACCAAAAATTATATTTAATCATTTATATAATTGCACATAATAAAATATTATATGTAATTTTGTTATTATAATATAACACATTATGTATTACATGTAAATATAAAAAAACAATAAATGATAAAAATAATTTATTCCTTTTACGCAATAATAACTTAAGATACCAACAGTAATATTTTTTTATTTTTATTGCTATAATTAAAAATAATAATAATTTGTTAAATTTATTATTATAAGAAATATTACGAAACAAATTCATTTAAAAAATTATATAATAGAGCTTTTATAAATAATTTGAAATGTAATTAATTTTAAAGAACTATAAAATTTAAAACTTCCAATATAATGATATATGATTGTCTATTATTTCAATAAATATAAAAATGAAATAGTACTTAATGGATTTTTATTATATCACTTATCAGTAATATTGAAAAATAAAATTAGTATCGAATAAAAACTTGATCTAAAACAAATCTATCCTAATAAAACAACTTTAAATAGTGTACTATTTTTCTATAAAACAGTTATAAAATGTAAAAAGAAATTAAGATCTCTATTTTCAAATAGAAAAGACATTAATAAAATGATTCTCAACTTTTACTGATATATAAAGAAAATAGTGCATAGCATCTTCAAAAAGGTAATTTAGCTCCTTTATCTCATACAGCATAAAAAACTCAAAATATTGACTTTCAAACCTAACAAAACAAACGCATAAAATAAATAAATCTATCAGATTTACAAAAATATTATAAGCAACACTAGAGCACCAAAAAACTACCTAAAATTACATAAAAAGAGAGTCATGAAAAATGAGATGATCCCCCAAAATACTGAAAAAACTTTCTTTCTTAATTTTCATAAAAGTTATTCCATATTTTTCGTCAATATTGTAGAGCGCAGCCTTATTTATATTTTGAGTAATTATATTTACTCTGTATTAGTAAAAAATAATTCTCTTTGAAAGAAATTTTTGGCAATATTCACATAACTGTCTGCAATTTGTGCAAAATAAATAATAATAAAGAATTGATTAAATGCTTTAAATAAAAGGAATAGATAAACTTACTAAAAAATTACATATTTCAATAAATAATGAAAATATTTTTCATTATTTGATGTATAAGAATTTAATATGTATGAATATTTACTTATTAAAAATTAGAATATACATCAGAAATAATTACAAAAGATAACTATCTTGAGAAATATTGCCTCATATTACAGAAAAATTGCGTTGGCTTTGCTCAATAAAAGCTTCTCTATTTTTAACAAAGCTCTCATTTTTATGCATCCATATGTGATGTAAAAAGACGCCTATTTGCGTTTCTCTTATAGATAGATTAAATAGTGACAGCACCTTCGATCACTTTGTCTATGTTAACTTCTCTTTTAGGCAATAATTTATGGTATCTAACAGGCCTTTTCTCGCTCTTTTACCTTTGGGCGCACACGAATATCACGGAGAGCACCTTCCTTTCGAAACCGACTGGATTATAGCTGAAGCTTTTGCAAAAGCTCTCACTTTACAAACAAAAGAGCAGTTTCATATCGCACTTTTACCGGTTGAAAAGATTGGCTATTCTATAGAACATATGGATGTTACAGGTACACAAACCCTTACCTTTTCTGATGCGATTAAGCGATGGATAAAGATTGGTGAAAACTGTTATCACAAAGGGATCAACCGTCTTCTTCTTCTCAATGCTCACGGAGGAAATTCACCTTTAATGAGCATTGTTATCACCGAATTACGAAGGCGCCTTTCCATGCTCGCTGTAGCAACAAGCTGGAGCCGTTTTGGTTTACCACAAGGTCTCATGGAGCCATCTCAACAACATCTTGATATCCATGGAGGCTTTATCGAAACCTCTCTCATGCTCTATTTAGCACCAGAAAAAGTCCATATGGAAAAGGCAGAAAATTTTCATAATAAACAAGCGGATATGATTGCCAATTATCGGTATTTACGTGCTTATGGTCCTCATGCCTTTGGTTGGACAATGCGAGATCTGAACACGCAAGGTGCAGCAGGAAATGCAAGCAAAGCAACACCACAAGCCGGTGAAGCAATCTTTTCTCATGTTCTGTCTCAGCTTCGTGATTTACTTGATGATATCAATCGATTTAACATAAACACATGGCAATAAAGAACAATAAAAGGTCTCTCCATGGAAACGATACACCCCAAAAAACTTCCCGTTACGGTTCTCACAGGCTATCTTGGTGCTGGGAAAACCACCCTTCTCAACCGCATTCTCAATGAAAATCATGGCAAACGTTATGCCGTCATTGTCAATGAATTTGGTGAAATTGGTATTGATAATGACCTGATCATTGAATCAGACGAAGAAATTTATGAAATGAATAATGGCTGTGTTTGCTGCACCGTGCGTGGTGATCTCATTCGCATTCTGGAAAGTCTGATGCAACGTTCTCATCGATTTGATGCGATCATTATAGAAACGACAGGGCTTGCTGATCCCGTTCCCGTAGCACAGACCTTTTTCATGGATGATACTATCCATGAAAAAACAGCTCTCGACAGTGTCATAGCAGTCGTTGATGCAAAGCATTTTCCCTCTCAATTAAAAACAAGTCGTGAAGCTGAAGACCAAATTGCTTTCGCGGATATTATTCTTTTAAATAAGATTGATCTTGTCACCCCACAAGAACGCAGCCATGCTGAATCCCTTATTCTGGCCATTAATCCTCGCGCTATACTCTATACAACACAGCGCACCAATATCCCTCTTGAGACACTCCTTAATCGTGGTTTTTTTGATCTCCAACGGACTCTCGATCATGAACCTCATTTTCTCGATCACGAACATGCACACCAACATGCCAACCATGTGTGCGGTCCCGATTGTCATCATGACCATCATCACGCATCCACCATTCATGATATTACCATCACTTCTGTAAGTTTAAAAACAGATGCTCTGCAACCAGAAAAGTTTTTCCCTTGGATCCAGCAGGTTACACAGCAACAAGGGCCTGATATCTTGCGTCTTAAAGGCATTATCGCCTTTCAAGGAGACGATGATCGTTACGTCATTCAAGGGATACATATGCTTCTTGAAGGACAACATCAACGCCCATGGCGTGAAGATGAAAAACGAGAAAGCCGCCTTGTCTTTATAGGACGCTCTCTTGATGCTGAAAAATTAAAAACTGGTTTTGAAAATTGCGCATAAGTGAGTGATAATGCCAAACATTACCCATTATGATCTCAAAAGTTACTGCCTTTCCTGCGGTTTTATAGGCAATAAACCAGCCTTTGTTTCCGTAGAAGGTTTCATTGTTTTTTTTAATCCAACCCCACAAATCGTTGAAGTTCACCAAGGAATAATTTCAAGCCATTTTTCCCATGACAATACCGCGATCATCACCGGTGGAGAAGATGGAAAAGTCTGTCAAACAACCGCAGCAGATCACACGGAATTGTTAAGCCAAAAAGAACGCAAATGGATAAACAACGTTGCTTTTGGTCCACAAAAAGCTTTTGCTTTTTCCTCTTCACGCCTCGCATTTGCGCATATTGGAAAAGAACGACAAGAGCTCACACATGAACGCAGTGTAGAAGGCCTTGCTTTTGCCCCAAAAGGTTTGCGACTTGCCGTTGCCCATTACAATGGAGTCACTCTTCATTGGTTATCAACGCAAATATCTCCCACCACATTGGTATGGAAAGGAGCTCATTGTAGTGTCACCTTTTCACCAGACAACCGCTATGTCATTTCCACCATGCAAGAAAACGCCTTGCATGGCTGGCGTCTCACTGATAATCAGCACCTCCGCATGAGTGGCTATCCAAGCAAAGTCAAAAGCTGGTCTTGGAGCGCAAAAGGAAAATGGCTAGCAACATCAGGTGCCTCTGCCGCAATTGTTTGGCCCTTTCATACAAAAGATGGCCCCATAGGAAAAACACCACTAGAACTAGGCACACGAGCAAATGCACTTGTTAGCACCGTTTCATGCCACCCAAACAAAGAAATTGTAGCAATAGGCTTCAATGATGGAATGATTTTAGCGGCACATTTTCATGATGGAAAAGAAGTCCTTCTAAAAGGTTGTGGGAAAAGCGCTATCTCAGCACTTAACTGGGATCAAGCAGGGCAAAACCTCTCCTTCGGTAGCGAAAATGGTGAATGTGGTATAATCAATATCGCTGATTAAATTACACCGACAAGCGCAATTATCGCCTATAAAAAATGCCCACACAATCCTCCAGAAATCTTATCCCCGTGCATCTCCAGAGCTCTCAGAAATCCTATCTCCCTAATCTCCCCCCCAAAATCTCCTAAAATCTTCGTAATCATTAAATCTTCCCTCTTCCTTTCCTCCCCCCCTTTAGACAAGAAAATACCTTAAACATGTTTTTTGACCTTTTAACATTGCTACCCCCATACAAGAATAAAAACATCACCCTCAAGACCTCCCCCCCATCTCCCTATAAACATCTATATAGGCTACATACTTCCACAAAAGCATTTTTCTTAAAAATTTGGCAAAAAATAGCTGATATCATCATTAAAACAACGATTTATTCCTACGATCAGAAGAAGGGAATGCAACACTATTTTCCTAAATAAAAAATTTTTTGATTTCCCCTTCTAAAGGGCAAAGTTTCCTACGAGCAGCCTTCTACACTTCAGTTTCTTGCCTAGAAAATTCCATCTAATAATCATTTCATGGAGCTTCTATTACCGCCCTCTGTTACGGTATCTCCTTCATCTCCGGATTCTGTTCCTTCTCCTTCTGCCCTTGTTAAACCAAAGCCTTCTGGGTCTTTTGCCCCTGTTAATCCTTCGTCTAATCTCTCTATACCGCTTGATGTTCAGTCTAATCTCCAAATTAGAGCGGTTGTTCCACAGGTTCCAACTTATCTTCTTTTGCCAAATGCCTTATTTCATGCTGGTTTAGTGGATATGACCACGCAAAATAAGTCGTTAGAGACAATGCGGAATGCTTTTCATTTCTTTGGGAAAGATGATAAAAAGACAGCCTTTTTTCTGCGTGCTTATGGGGGGAGCCATCATTATGCTTCCAATTTATCTGCTTTTGAATATGGCTATGGTGCTGAGCTCGATTATAATGCATTTCAAGCAGGTGTTTTGTTAAACGAGATTGAGAGTTTATATGGTCGTACATTCTTTGGAGTTTTGGGAAACTATGGAAACCTTTCTCTACACCCTCAGGATGTTGAACAAAGCAAAAAGAGCGCATTTAATAAATGGTCTGTTGGGGCTTATGGAAATTTGCAGCATGATAGGGGTTTTTATATGGATGGGGTGGTATCGTATGGTCTTTTTAAGGGTGATGTTTTGACCCTTGCACGGGGTAAGGTTGTGGCGTTAAAGGGTAAACAGTTTAGCGATTCTTTAACGAGTGGTAGAACGTTTGCAACAGGGTATAAAGGTGTTGTTTTTGATCCGCAGATTCAGGTTGTTTATCAGCATCTTCAGTTTAATCAGGCGCGTGATATTGATNTGGTAGAACGTTTGCAACAGGGTATAAAGGTGTTGTTTTTGATCCGCAGATTCAGGTTGTTTATCAGCATCTTCAGTTTAATCAGGCGCGTGATATTGATTTAGGAAAATTTCATGCAATAATTCAGAATGCTCACTCATCATTTTACATATTGAATAAAAACTGAATATTATAAATTTCTTTCATTTCAAACCTGTTTATATTTAATCAATTAACCCCTTGTCCATCACAAACGAAGCTGGCATGCAAAGAAGGACTTTTGAAAAAAGGTGAATTGCTTCTTATGAACATTCTCGAGTGCTAAAATCTGCGCAAATATTGAATGCTGAAAAAAGAATGATGATATCCGCGCATGACCGCAATAAAAATAATATCCTGTATCTTATCGAAATTTCTCTGCCACCTATCATTTACAAAACAACAACCGTAACAACACGATAAAGCATACTTTACTTTTATTATAATTTGACCTCAAACTCCCTCTGTTTGTTCTAAAAATAAATATTTATCCAAAATTCTTAAGTAAAAATCCTAAAAAAGGAAACAAATAATATGCGTATTAAATGATATAAACGTGAATAAAGTTCTAAAACAAAATTCAAAACAATGCATAAAACTCATAAAGACTAAACTTATGATCTATAAAAATTAATACAGAAACGGACAAAAACAATCATCAATATCGCATTTTTTGAAAGATTATGCCACAAGCATTCAGCGTTTAAACTTCTCATATTCACAATGAAATCTGTCCTCATATCTTGACATCAAAAATTTTAGAAAAATTTCTCATCGCATAAAAGAAAGCATCTATTGTAATCTTTTATATCAAAAAAATAACCATATTGATGAGGCAAAATAAATTTCAATACATTAAAAGGCAGAAAATCTTCTGCCTTTTAACTAAAAATACATATTGCACCTCTTCAAAAAAGGTGGCGCAATCCAGCAGAGAAACTCGTTCCAGAAAAACCAATTTTCTTAAATCTATGCTGATAAGTGACATCTC
>NZ_JBHIMS010000111.1:0-28650 GCF_042194285.1 Bartonella sp. MM97QHHN
GCTTTGGTTCGACAGGGACAGAAGGAGGAGAAACAGTATCCAGAGATGAAGTGTCCTCCGGAGCAGAGGGCTCAGATGGCAGAACATCATTAGTAGAATCTTCAACTGGAACAAACGGTACAGGCATAGGTTGCACAGCAGAAGGAGCCTCTGGAACTGTTGGTACAGAAGGAAGCTCAGGCGGGGCTGATGCAGAAGGAGTAAGCGTCGAATCCGTAGGGATTAATGTTTCAGACGGTTTAGAACCTTCAGGCAAAGAAGGTGTAGATGGTATAAGTGGAGGCTCAACAGAAGGGGGTTGTTCAGGTGAAATAGTCTCTGTTGGTCGTTTAGAAGGAACCGTCTCTTCTTCAGATTGAGGAGGTAAAACTGTAGACGTTGGCTTAGAAGCAGTTTCAGAAGAATCTAATTCAGGACCAATGTAAACACTTTCGAGACGAAAATCCCAAAAATCCCCTTCTCCAGCAACCAATCTATTCTTTGGGTCTGCATTTCCAGAAGAAGAGCTTGGACCATAGCCACGAAGTTTATACTGATAAGGAAATCCATTAACCGTAGTATAACTATTGTTTAACTTAAAAGAACTTTCCTCTGCCGTCCCAGCAACTTGAATAAGTGAAATACTTTGACTCCTTTTATTGCCTGCTTCTTTATCTGAAGTTTTTAAAAGTTCTTCTATCCCAATAAGCGTGGTTCCCAAGACATTCCCATAGATCAAAATACGATCCGTTTGTTCAGAATCAAATGAACCATCATTATTGAGAAACGTGCTCATCTTAATCTGAACATTACCATCTGCACCATATATGTACTCCTCCTCATCTAACTTGTTTACACCACTTTTTTTTCCAATGTACAGGGTTTGATAACCAGTAGATTGATAGTGATCAAAAACAATTGTACTATCCTCAAGATCCACACCTGAAAGCGATGAAACCGTAGCATCTGATTCCTGCGGATTTTGATATTTGCTTTTGGTAAGATACCATTGAGAACCATTCTTTAAATGTAAATAAATATCAGAGGCATCCTTGGTACGAGAACCTCCTGTAAGTGTAGAGGAATTTGCTTCAACGAGAAGATAAGAATTATTTTCAGCTTTTAAAAACAAATCGCTGGAGATTTTTGTCTTTTCTAACCTAACCTTAGCTCGAGCTCCATAAACACGATCTCCAGCACTATATCCGGCACTATAAATGGCAATACCATCCGGAACCGCAAAATTTGTCTCTGACAAATGAACAGATGCTGTTCCTATAGTAATTCCTCGCGCGCTCGAAAGCGCTGAAGACGACATATTATACCTTACCAAATCAACCCATACATCTGGACTTAACCCATAAAAATACAGACCATATGCTCCTTTCCCCTGAACAGAAATTTTTGTCTTTTTAACCTTAATATTTGTCTTTTGAAACTCATACAAATGATTAAATTTATTAATTAATTTACCATTATCATCTGTATAACCTGTAAGATTTTTAATCAAAAAGCCATGCATGCCTGTAAGTTCTACAGAACCACCACTCAATTGAACATCACTACCTTGAGATACCTCAAAAGCTCCCAGTAATTTATCAACATTTTTCTCATCTACTATAACAGTCTCTTGTTTCCCTCTTCCCTTAATGACAGTATTATCAAAAGTATATTGTCCCCCAAACTGTGCTGAAAACCCACCAATCTCATTAAAAGTTACGGTACTGCCTGACATCCTAATCTTTGAACTAAAACTACTAACCAGCCCCATTTCTTGGGTACTATTTAATTCTTGTGTACTATTGAATTCATTTGGTTTAAGCTCAATATTTACACGCACTAAAGCAATATCCGTTCCTATTCCAAATGCATACATAACGCGAGAAGTCCCTGTAATCGCCCCATCTGTCATGCTAATAACTGAATTTTGCGCATGAAGCGCAAGTACATCCTTAAAATTTGCATTTTTTAAATTAAGACGCGCATTACGTTTTAGATATGCACCATATACAGTTCCTTGACGCGAATTATCGCCCGTAACAGTTATCTGAGATGCATCAACAACTGTACCTTGTTCTTCTATATATAAAGCAGCAATAGGAGCAGAATCAGAAGGAACTCTCGAAAAATTTTTTAAATGATAAGTTTTATTTTCAATTGTATGTTTTTTACCATCATTGCATTTATAAAACTGAGCGTTTGGATCACAGAGAGTTTCAAAATTATTAAAATCTGCATTCACACTCACGATTGGCAAAAAAGAAACAATAGCCGTTGTAATAAATAAAAATCTATAACCCCTTAATACATTAACCATAATTCTATTCCCAATTTTTCCTTCTCCCCCTGTTAGTTAAAAATAAAAAAATATTCCCCATAACATTAAGTTAAACACACTAACAATAGCAATTATAAAACTTAAATAATCACTTTATACTTCATAAAACACTCTATAACTTATGTAAAAATTACTCTATATTTCATAGGCACCTAAAAACGATAGTATAAACCGCCTGAAAAAATAATCCCTGAAAAACCACCTTTTCTAAGGCAATGCTGATAAGTTACATCTCCATGCAAAGCAAAGTTTGAAGACAACTGAGCCTTCAATCTCATTCCAGTTTCTAGAGAAGAGCCAAAAGCCCTTATTGGAATTCATCTCCAAACCGCACACGTTGTTTTCCTCTAAAACTAATGGCAAGCTAAAGCTCGCAATTGAAAGAAACAACAAGAGCCTCTTCAAAAGCAGCAAGCATCTTTCTTAAAGACCACCAACACGCATCACCCACAAATCAAGTTTTCCCATCTCAATATCAAAACCATCAATATCAGACGCCTTATCAAACCGCACATTTTGATAAATAACCTAAACCTGCGGATCAAAAATAACCCCTTTATGCCCTGTCATAAATGACTTGCCCGCAATCAATGAAGCACTCAAAGGCGTTTCCTTCAATGTTGCTGTCTTGCCTCTCGCTTGCGTCAGAACATCCCCTTTAAATAAACCATAGGAAAAAAGGACATCTATATAAAAGCCTGTATCATGCTGCATGCTGCCATATACTGTAATAGACTATTTATCAAATGTACTTTTTTGCTTTCTTTAACATCTTGAGGTTGTAGAGAATTTTTTTCCATATTCTCCCTTATTCTAAAGCTCAAAGTGTGATGTGTATCCTCAATCGCATTGAGCAAGACACTTGCCTCTATACCATGAACATTAGAAACCTGAATCTTACCTTCATCAAAGGAAAGAACCACCCTGCTTCACACCAAACACAGATTGAGATAACGTAGCATTTCTACCACTTTTCTTTTCGCCATTTCCTGTAATAGAACTCTTTTTAAAAGAAGCTTTATTATCTTTTGACACAACCACTGCTGATGTAATCTCCTCAGATCTCTTTAATTCTAAAATTCCATCAGTTCCTGAAAGCCTTTTTCCCCTTTACTTTTTTGCGGCTTAATAACTATGTTATGAGTTCGTATTGTAAAAATAACACCTGTAGCCCTCCTATCCAATCCACTCATATATAACTTATTACGACTTCCAAAAGTACGAGAAGCATCAACTGTATCACACGCATACGACTTAAAAAGAGAATTACACGAGGGGTTATAATCTTCTACACTCACATCTATATTGTGCACGAAGAAAGAAATAGAGGTCGTAAGAGAACACACACACATAGCGTTTTAGTACTTTAATCATAATTTAGTCTAAACTTCCTTTATTTTATCTTCATAAAAAACTGAAAAGACACACCTGGTTCATCTACGTATTATTCTTATTATGTGCCGTTACATATAATTTGTTTTGTATTATATGTAAAGTCAAAAATCAGAAAAATGACACAACAAAACCATGTTTTGTGCTTATGTCTTTCACAAAGGATGTATTAAAGAAAAATACAATTAAAAATGATACCTTAATCCACCAGAAAAATGCGTTCCGGAAAAGCCGTCACTCGTAAATTTATGCTGATAAATCAGATCGCTATGAAAAATAATTTTGGGAGATAATTGCGAAAAAACACCAAATCCAGCTTCTAAAGAAGTCCCAAAGGAACCAAGCTGGAAGGCATCTTTAAAATATACAAATTGTTTATCATCAAAACTACGAATGAAATGAAGCTTACCATAGAATGAAAGAACATGTGCATCTTTATCTTTAGTAAATGTAAGTGTCTTCGTTAAATACCCACCAATACGCATCCCCCAATGATCTGGGCTTCGCATATCAATATTAAAATTATTAATATCACGAGTCTTCTGAAACTGGAGATTTTGATAAACAAACTGAACCTGTGGTTCAAAAATAAAATATCGGCTGCCTATCATAAACGTTTTACCAGCAGTTAAAGAAACACTTAGGGGCTTCCCTCTCAATGCAGCCGTTTTACCTCGCTCAAGTGTGAGAACATTTCCATTAAACAAACCATAAGAGAAGAGACCATCCATATAGAGACCCGTATCATGCTGCATGCTTCCATATGCTGTGATTGTCCATTTATCAAATATACTTTCTTGACTTTGTTTAACCTTTCGAGGCTGCAACGAAAGT
Organism: Bartonella sp. MM97QHHN; assembly: GCF_042194285.1. Classification (NCBI taxonomy): domain Bacteria; kingdom Pseudomonadati; phylum Pseudomonadota; class Alphaproteobacteria; order Hyphomicrobiales; family Bartonellaceae; genus Bartonella; species Bartonella sp. MM97QHHN. The sequence continues at coordinate 4,544 of NZ_JBHIMS010000111.1, forward strand.
TTGCCATAATTTCCCATAATCCCAAAAGATGTCGTACTGTATGCACTTTCGATTTTCTTGAGTAAAATACCTGCCTCTAGTGCATTATAATCAAGCTCACCGCCATAATCACCATATTTAAATGCAGACAAATTTGAAGTATAATGATGATGTCCACCGTAACCGCGCAAAAACAAAGCGGGATTTTCATCATTTTTCAACAACCGACCAGAAACAGTTCGCAGCGCTTGCAACTGCTTGCTTTGATTACTGATATCCATCAATCCAGCATAAAATAAGGTATTTGGCACAAGAATATAAGTCAAAACCTGTGGAACAACGACTCTCACATTTGGCTCAAAATGAGAAGAAAGCTCAAAAACAGATGCCGAAACAGAAGAACCAGACGCAGGTGGAGTAACAACAAAAGGAGTGGGTGAAACAGATGACAGAACAGGTGAACCAGATGCAACTGGGGAAACAACAGAAGGAGTGGGTGAAACAGATGACGGAACAGGTGAAATAGATGCAACTGAGGAAACAACAGAAGGAGTGGGTGAAACAGACGGCGAAACAGGTGAACCAGACGCAACTGGGGCAACAACAGAAGGAGTGGGTGAAACATGCGGCGGAACAGGTGAACCAGATGCAACTGGGGCAACAACAGAAGGGGTGGGTGAAACAGATGGCGGAACAAGTGAACCAGATGCAGGTGGAGCAACTGGATTAGATTCAGCAATAGCGGGAACAACAGGTGCAAGAGAGGAAAGAGGATTGGGGATCTCAAGCACAAAAACATCAGATACATTAGGTGTGGTCGCAAGATGGGAATCCCTACCAGGAGAATCTACAGGAGAAGAAAGACTTGGCTCCTGAGGTTTTTGCTGAGAGTTAGAATCAATAGAACCATCCTCACCTCCAGTAATATTAGGATGAATTTTAGGAAAAGAAGGAATATCATCAGAAGAAGGGGGGACAACCAAATCAAGAACAGGAAAAACTTTAGTGGAATCAACAAATTTACTTTCAAGGCGGAAATCCCAAAATGTTCCAGAATTTTTAAGCACTCTTTGATTGGAATCTGCCGCCCCTAAAGAAGAGCTTGGACCATAACTCTTAAGATGATACAGATAGGGAGAGGCTTCAAGTGTGACATACCCCCCATTTAACTGAAAAGAATCTTCCATGGCTTTTCCATAAACCTGAATAATGGAAATCCCCTGATTATTACCGCCCTCTCCCGTCAATGCCCCTGAGCTTCCAGGAACACTATACACATGGACTGTCGTTTTTCCTTCAAGATCACCATTGATTAAAAGCCGGTCAGTTTTTTGCTTTTCAAGCTCTCCCCCTTGATCCAAATATGCATTAAGATAAAGATTCACATCACCATGCGCTTTATAGACAGTCCCAGATCCTTTTCCGATGAGAAGTGTCTGATAACCATCTGTTGTTTTAGATTTTAATTCTTCAAAAACAAGAGAACTATCCGTAAGATTGACCGATGAAATGAAGGAATAGTCCCCTAAATTAGAACCAGAAGCATCAGAATTTTGCAATTTGTCATATTTTGGTCGCGATAAAATCCACTTTGAACCATTTTTTAAATCTATCTTAGCTGTAGAACTTTCATCAACATGTGCGCCTCCTACAAGGGTAGAAGCATCAGCCTCAATCTTTACATTAGAACGCTCAACAGCTTTCAGGAGTGAATCTCCAGAAATTTTTGAATTTTGTAAGAGTTTAACAGAACTTTCGAATTCGCGGCTATAAATAGCCGTACTTTCTGGAGCCATAAAAGTTGTCTTTGTCAAATGGACAGTCCCTTTTCCAGGTATAATTGTTTTTTTATCATTTAAGACAGCTTCCCAAAAAAAGTGCATGCCATTAAATCCATTCCCTCTCACAAAAACATTGGAATATTTTATATGAGCAGCATTATGGTTATTCCCCTGCACTACAATGCCATGAGCATTGTCGACATTAACGTTTCCCTTCTGGAAATTAAGAGAGCCTTTCCCCTGAAGCATACTAAAAGCAGAACCTTCACGATGATTATCTATATTTGTTCCCTGTTTCCCCCTCCCAGTAATAGAAACACCCTCTAAATTAATTTCTCCATCTCCTCCTGTTTGAACACCAATACCATCAGCAAAATCAATTTTTCCTCCTTTCATATAAATTTTTGCACCATTATGACTCAAAAGACCTATCGCATCAGAAGATGTCTTAATCTCTGTCTTGGTCAAAGAAACAAACGACCCTTTACCCCCAACACTGATCCCCATTCTGGTTGCTTTAATCACCCCATTCTGCATCTCAAAAGCTCCCTCATCATTAATATCGGCCCCTATCGACACATCATTTAACATGGAATCAAATAGAGCAACGCCTCCCCCATTTGAGGACTTTACAGCTGTTGTCCAAGCGTTTGTTTCTGAATGGCCATTTGCATTCGAAACACCGTTAATGATTATAGCCTCTCCCTCAATGACTGTATTTTTCCCTGATGCCTCTATGGCAGCATCAGAACTTTCACCCGTAAGTTGATAAGTTTTCTTGGCAATTTCATGCGTTTTACCATCATTACAGCGATAAAATGAGGCGCTTTCGTTACATGAATATTGCTTCTTCTCAGAAGAAATCTCACCTGCATCAGTATTGTATACAAAGAAAAAAATAACCGTTGTAAAATGACATAAAGAGAGATGATTTTTAAACATAATTTTCTACAAACTTTCTTCCCCTTCTCTAAAAACAAAAAACACGCGTTCTGTTTAATAACTTTGGTTACGCGTGATAATTTAAAATACGTTTTGTATTTTATATATCCACCCTATACTTTATGTAAAGCAAGAATCCCAAAATATCACAATTTAAAATTGTATTATTTATAAAAACGCGTAAAAATATAGATAGAAATAAAAATTCCACCCCAAAGCAGTGATTTCAAGAGAATTTAATAAAAATAAACTCAAAGAAGAAAAACAGCATAAGAAGCAAAAACTGCAAACCAGAAAGCCTTATCTCGTTTCTAAAAAGAAAAAAACTTGCTCATGCAAAAAAAACATTTTTTTAAAAAACTTATTTAAAAAGTTGCAAACAAATAATAAAAAACCACAAGCATGGCTTGTGGTTTTTTAAACAACTTACCTCAAGATGATCATCCTAAAAACGATAGCGCAATCCACCAGAAAAACTGATTCCAGAAAAACCACCTTTACTCAACTTATGCTGATAAACCAAATCACCATGAAGCGCAAATTTTTGAGACAAGCGAGCATTAAGACCTAATCCAGCCTCTAGAGAAGAACCAAAAGCCCCTAACTGGAAAGAATCTTTAAAGCGCACAGACCTTTCTTTTCCAAAATCATGGGCAAAATGAATCTTTCCATAAAAAGAAACATCACGATCTTTTTCAGACGCAGTAAGAGTCTTTATCAAGCGACCACCCATACGCACCATCAATTGATCAAATTTATCCATCTCAATATTAAAATTATCAATATCACGAGCCGCATTAAATTGAAGATGCTGATAAACAACCTGAACCTGTGGATCCAAAACAACACCTTCATATCCTGTGGCAATTTTCTGACCACTCATCAAGGAAACACTTAAATGGTTACCCTTCAATGTTGCCGTTTTACCCCGCGCAGTTGTCAGAACATCTCCCTTAAACAGACCATAAGATAACAAACCATCAACATAGAATCCTACATCATGCTGCATACTGCCATAAACTGTAGCAGTCCATTTATCAAATGTACTTTTTTGGCTTTGTGCAACATCTCGAGGTTGTAGAGAAAGCTTTCCATAAGCCCCCATAACCCCAAAGGATATAGCACTGTCAACATTTTCAATTTTTTGTAGCAAAACACCTGTCTCTAGCGCATAGTACCCTAGATCCCCCCCATAACCATATTCAAGCGCAGATAAATCTGAAACATAACGATAACTTCCACCATAGCCACGCAAAAATGAAGCAGGATTTTCACGAATTTCCAACATTCCACTAGGATTAGTCCGTACTGTCTCCAGCTGCTTGTTTTGATTGCTAATATCTATCAAACCAGCGTGGAACAAACTATTCGGCAAAAGCAGATAAGTTGGTACCTGAGGAACAACAGATCTTACACCTCGTCGAGACGGAGAAACATTTTCAATTTTAGAAAGACTATCTGCAAAAGACACTGGAACAACCTCCTCAGAAGGCGCTGGAACAACCTCCTCAGAAGATGCTGGAACAATATCCTCAAAAGAAGCACGTGCAGGAGGTGTACGTTTAGAAACCATAGGAGTGCTTTTAGAAACAGCAGGTGTCTGAACATATTCATTTTCTAAACGAAAATTCCAAAATGCTCCTCCATTCAAAGCAAATCTCTGTTTAACATGCTCCTCCCCTCCAGTAGCTTTGGGTCCATAAGAACGAAGAACATATTTATAAGGCGCGCCATTTAATGCAACATACTGCCCATTCAGTTGAAAAGAGTCATACGATGCATCTCCATAAACTTGAATAATTGAAACACTATGCGCTTTTTTATTTTTTTCTTCTAAACCTCCCGCAACCCCTTGTATATGGACTATAGTTCTTCCCTTAACGTCACCATGAATGAGAAGCCGATCCGTTACTTGATGATCACTTGTATCACTAGGATTTAAACGTGCATTCAAATGAATCCAAGCATCACCAAAAGCCTGATAAACAATACCTGTTCCTTTTCCAATATAAAGCGTTTGATATGCATGATTAGTACTGGACTTTGGTTTTTCAAAAGTAATGGAACTATTAGAAAGGTGTACCGATGAAATAAACGAAACACCTCTATAATTAGGATCTTGTAATTTTTTCTGTCTTGGTTGCAATAAAGCCCACTGTGAATTATTTCCCAAGATAAGGTCGACTTTAGAACTGTTATCAACCTGAGTTTGACCGACAAGTGCAGAAGCATCAGCAACAACCTCTATAGAAGAGTTACGATCAGCCTTCAGCAACAAATCCCCAAAAAGCTTTGTTTCCTTTAAAAATATTTTAGATTTTCCAGATTTACTGCTATAAACAGCTATACTATCTGGAACGACAAAACGCGTCTTTTTCAAATCAACGCGCAATGATTTTCCCTCTGACGAACCTTCTGATGCTGCCACACCTTCAAAGTGTATACCATAAAATGCATTACCTTTCACTGTAATATTGGAATCTCCAATATTAATCTGAGGAGCTTTATCTCCCTGCAATAAAAGCCCATGAGCATCAGTAACATCAACAGAACCTTTCATAAACTGAACATAACCATCTTCAGATATATGAAAAGCTGCCTGACGACCTGCATCCAGCCCTTGATCATCCTTACCGGTACTCCCCTTGCCGGTAATAGAGACACCCTCTAAAATAAGATATCCTTTTTCTTCTGCTTTAACCCCAACTCTCCCTAGGCTAATTTGCGTATTCGTTAAATCAACACCACTTTGAGATTTTCCTCCAGCAAAAGCCCCCACTTTGATTGCATCAATTGATCCACCAGACATTACGATGAATCCACCTTGAGCTTCCACCCCCACTAAAACCCCACTCAACGTGGAATCGCTCAGAAAGACGCCCGCTTCTTCTGATACCTTTACTCCATATTTCCAAAAATTGTTTTCCGAGTTATTCTTTTCATCCAAAATACCCTTAACAGTTATATTCTTGCCACGAATAATTGTACCTTCCTTAGACGCCTCCATGGCTCCATGAACACCATTAACATTTTTATCCATTAACGAATAAACTTTATTATTAATTTCGTGCGCTCCACCATCAGAACACTGATAAAATGCTGCATTCTGATCACATGAAGACTGCTTTCTTCCAGAGATAACCTGAGATTCAGCATTGCGTGCAAAAACACCAACATTGTGTGTCAAAAAAAGAAGTGCCGTTGTAAAAGTACATAAGGAGAAGCGATTTTTAAATAGATTGACCATAATTCCACCATAACCCCCCTCTTCTTACTAAGATCTATACATAACGTATCAAAAAACTTAACCAAAAGAAAAATATTTAATACGTTTAGGTTTTAATATCGTGAGTTTATTAATATTTTTTGTGTTTTATGTAAATATGGAATAAAAAAATTACTCGAAAATACAATCTAAATCTGTCGCTTTTACAAAGAATTTGCAAAAATATAACTGAAGAACGACAGAAAAATCACCTTTAACGTTGTTAGTCAAAAACACCCTTAGTCAGTTGACATGCATTAAGAACACCTACTTTAACTGCCGTCTAATCACCGCCAGAACGGATATAATCAACATCCTTACGATAATATTATATTGAAACAGTGTACACTCTGTAAGCAGACAAAACATATGCCAAAATTGAGAAACAAGAGTTCACATATGCCTTTTAGGCAATCTTCATGGTAAGACAGTCTAATAAAAAGTAGGAACGTGTAAAAATCAGTTCCGATTTTACCTTTTCCTTTTAATTCAACTTTACAATATTCAAAAACATTCAGAGCCATATTTTAAAAAGTGAAGATGACACATGACTTCATCTTTTTATTTATGCATTTAAAGAAAACACACTTTCAAAAAACAATACGTCATTATGTTTCTCATTCACCAATTTTCTCAGATATATCTCATATTTCCATCCCCATTTCATAACGACAGCAGATATAATATCAAGTTTATCGGATACAGCCCTCATTGTGCCTGAGTAGCATCTTTGTCTTTGCCAATTTCTAATATTGTAAATCCTCTCCTCTTAATATAATTCCCAAAATTATATTGACTCCTTTCTTAAACGATTATCCACTTGCTAATCTTACATATAATAGACAAAGGAATGCTTTTTATGGATTCATCATAAGAGCATTGAAAATATTTCAGCACCCTAAATTAAAAATATCTTTATAAATCAAAATATTATAATAATCACTCTGAAATACGCGTTTTGAAACGATAACGTACAAGCCTTCAGACTTTTCAAAAAAACGAAATAAGTCCAACCTAAAAGCATATTAAAGATATGCAAAGTCACACTCTCGTAAAAATGCTATAACACAAAATGAATAGATAATGAGAAAAAGCCACAAGTATAACTTGTAGCTTTTTGAAAGATTAATCAAAAACAGAAATAATACTAGAAATGATAACGCAATCCACCTGAAAAACTCGTTCCAGAAAAACCAGCTTTCGTTAGTTTGTGCTGATAAACCAAATCGCCGTAAAGCGCAAAATTTTGAGATAATTGGGCATTAAAACCTAATCCAGTTTCTAACGAAGAACCAAAAGCACCTAGCTGAAAAGCATCTTTAAAATGCACAAATTGTTTTCCTTCAAAACCATAAGCAAGATGAAGCTTGCCATAGAAAGAAACAACCTGAGCCTCATCAGTAGCAACCAGCCTCTTTGTTAAACGTCCTCCAACACGCCCTACCCACTGATGAAGTTTTCCTAAATCAATATCAAAGCCGTCCACATCACGCACCTTATTAAATTGAAGATATTGATAAACAACCTGAACTTGCGGATCAAAAACAAAACCGTCCTCCCCCACCATAAACGTTTTACCAGCAGTTAATGAAGCACTTAAAGGGAAACCCTTTAATGTTGCCGTCTTGCCCCGTGCAGTTGTTAGAACATCACCTTTAAACAAGCCGTAAGACACAAGACCATCAACGTAAAAACCTGCATCATGCTGCATACCACCATATGCCGTAACTGACCATTTATCAAATGTACTTTTTTGACTCTGCTCAACATTCAAAGGTTGCAAAGAAAATCTCTCGTAAGCCCCGATAATTCCAAAAGAAGTGGAACCATACATATTTTCGATTGCTTTCAGCAAAACGCCTGCCTCTATGGCATTATAATTAAACTCGCCGCCATAACCATATTCAAGCGCGGAAAGATTTGAAGTATAACGATGATTGCCGCCATAACCGCTCACAAAAAAGAGAGGGTTTTCACGACTTTCTAATAAGCCCCCAGAAGTAATTCGCAAAGCTTCTAACCGCTTATTTTGATTGTTAACATTCATCAAACCAATATGACGTAAAGCATTAGGCAAAAGGAGATAAGTCGGAACCTGCGGAACAACAGCCTTAACGCCCGGCTTAGGACGAGGATGAGGCTCCGGAGCTGGTTCTGGAGAAGGTTCTGGTCCCGGAATTGGCTTAGGAGCAGGATCTGGTTTAGGTTGAACATCAGAATCTATAGACCTACTTTCAAGGCGGAAATCCCAAAAATCTCCGCTCCCTTCAACTAATCTCTGATTCATGCTTGCTTTTCCAAACTCAGATCCTGGACCATAACTATAAAGCTTATACTGATAAGGTAATTCGTTTAACGCTACATAACCACCTTCCAACTGAAAAGAATCTTGCTTTGCTTCTCCAGAAACCTGAATGATTGAAATACCTTCAGCATTCCCCCCCTTTCCCGTATATCCTCCTGGACTTCCTGCAACTCCATGCACTTGGAGCTTTGTTTTTCCCGAAACATCACCATGAATTAAAACACGATCAGTCTTTTGATGATTAAGAGCACCACCACTATTCAGGTATGTATTAAGGGAAATAGAGGCACCTTCCCGTGCTCTATAAACCTCACCCTTTCCCTTTCCAATACGAAGAGTTTGATAATCATCAGCAGAAGAAGATTCATGTCTTTTAAAATTAATAGAGCTATCACCCATAAGACTAACGAGTGAAATAGAAGAATCATTTGCAACCTTACGTTGATCTTTTTGCACCTGTTGTGGTAAAATCCATGTAGAATGACCTCCCAGATAAAGTTCGGCATGAGAATCTTTATCAACGTGAGTACGACCTTCAAGGGTAGAACCATCAGCCAAAACCGTTATAGAAGCCCCTTTCTCAGCTCTTAATAAAAAATTCCCTGAACGAAGAGTACTTTTCATCAAACTCACCGCACCAGAAATAAGGTTTTCACCATAAAGAGCCGTATCGTCTGAAACAGAAAACTCTGTGGTATCAAAATTAACAACTTCCAATCGTGGTGGAGCTTTTTCTTCCTCTAATGAAATCTCCTCTTTTTTATCCCCATCTTCGCTCCATGGCTTTTCTCCCTGAAAATAGATACCATAAGATCCCTCACCCTTTACTGTAACAGAAGAAGACTTAAAATTAGCCTCGGTCACATAAAAGTTATTCGATAAATCTTCAGTTTCATCTTTTGAGTCAGAACGTTCTGGTACAACACTAAAAGGCTTGACGGGATTTTCTAATAATATACCATGTGCACCCTCAACCTGAATAGTCCCCCCTGTAAACTCAACACGTCCCCCTTCATCCATTAAAAAAGCTGCATCATTTTTGTCTTTGTGTCCCTTTCCAGTAAGAGTAACACCATCGAGAATCACCGTGCCTCCCAACATCGCAGAAATCCCATGACTGTTGGTAAAGTTAACCTCCCCACCTTCCACCCAGATATCTGCACCGCTATAACTGGAAAGACTTACCTTCCCATCACGCGTATTAACTTTTGTATCCTTTAAAATAACCAATGAATTCCCCACGGCTTCAACAGCCCTATCACTGTCCTCTATAATCCCCTGCTTTATCTCAATTATCCCATTATGAGCGAAAAGAGCTAACTTTGTATTTTGAAGCGTCGGTTTTTTCAAAACAATCTTTCCGTCATCTGATACAGCCACACCACGCAAAAAAGATTTATCAGAAACTTCACTGCTAACAGTTACATTCTCTCCATAAACTCTGGTCCCTATCCGTTTCACTGTTATAGCAGTAGGATCAACAGGATAGTTGGAAAAGTTCTCTTTCGTAATTGTATAAGATTTATTATCAATTTTAGGATCTATCCCACAATTATCACATACATAATACAACCCACTATGGTAATAAAACCCAGGATTCACTCCTCTTCCATCAGAGTCTGCATCTTTAACAGAGTTATTTACATTATCCTTATGTCCATTCCATCCCTCCACTCCACTAAGCTGACGATAATCATTTCCTCCACGAATACCCTCATCGTTATTGCCAACATTAATCATATTAGAAGGGTAATAATTATCCCCACTCTCTCCAGGAAGCTTATGCTTATTACTCCCGCTAAGATGAGGAGAAGAATTAGCAGAGACAACTGGGATAACCTTTATAACATAAGGTTTACTATCCTTCCCCTCTGCAGCCGCATACACTTCTCTTCCATTTTGAAGCAAAGAGAGGATAGCTGTTGTACAAGCACATAAACATACATGATTTCTAAAAACTTTAATCATAGTTCCCTCGAAACTTTCCTTCCCCTCTCATTAAAAACAAAAGCACTTACAAAACACCCCATTGCACACCTCAAAAATACGAAAAGTGTAACAAAAGAACATGCCTCATGCTCATCTGAACTGTGTAATGAATTATCCCAATAAATTTGGCAAAAGCTCTACGCCAAAACCACCTATAAGAGAACAATTACAAAAACACACTTTATGAGTGTATAATGCATTCTGTATTTCGTGTAAAGAAAAAATAAAACCAGTGCGTGCAATTAATTAAAAACACAATCAAACCTTGTGATCTTTAAAAATTAATCCACAAGGAGATGAATGAAACAATGACTTAAATCAGTAGAAAACAAACTCTCAAAAACGAGCTTTAGAAAACATCAAATATTATATTAGATAATATCAATACAGTACTAAAAAGGATAACGTAACGCATACCGGTCTGCTGAACGCTTAAAAAGCCGATAAAAGCGAGGCACTCTATCGCATCAGTAGCAGCATAAATTTTAAGAAAATTCGCTTTAGTGGAGAAAAGTGCTCTCATGCATAAAACAAACTATGTCTTTTTTGCTTAATAAAGAAGACGAGATTTTTTAAGAATAACACAAGTTGTTATAAAGAAAAAAGGCAGCACATTGTGCTGCCTTTTCTAAAAAGGTACATAGTGTACCTTATATTAAAACTGATAACGTACTCCTCCGGAAAAACTTGTTCCCGAAAAACCAGCCTTATTAAGCTTATGTTGATAGAGAATATCAGCATGCAGAGAGAACTGTGGCAACAATTTGGCATTAAAACCTAATCCAGCCTCTAGAGAAGAACCAAAAGCTCCTAACTTGAAAGCATCATTGAAATGCACAGACTGTTTTCCTTCAAAACCATGAGCAAGATAAAGCTTACCATAGAAAGCAATAGCATTCACGCCTTCAGAACCTGTAGGAATCTTGGTTAAGCGTCCACCAACACGTGCTACCCACTGATTAAGGTTACCCATTTCAATATCAAAATTGTCAATATCACGAGCTTTATTAAACTGGAGATGTTGATACACAACCTGAACCTGCGGATCAAAGACAAAACCCTTATATCCTGTCGCAATTGTCTGACCACCAGCTAAAGAAACACTCAAAGGATTACCTTTTAATGTTGCTGTTTTACCCCGTGCAAGGGTGAGAACATCACCTTTGAACAGACCATAGGATAAAAGACCATCAACATAGAAGCCAACATTATGCTGCATGCTACCATATACCGTAGCAGTCCATTTATCAAATGCACTCTTCTGACTGTGCTCAACATTCACAGGCTGCAGAGAAAGTTTTCCATAAGTTCCCATAACGCCAAAGGATATAGCACTATCAGCATTTTCAATAGTTTGCAGCAAAACACCTGCCTCTACACCATTATAACTAAGATCACCTCCGTAACCATATTCAAGTGCGGACAGATCTGAAGCATAACGGTAACTTCCACCATAGCCGCGCAAGTATAAAGCAGGATTTTCACGAACCTCTACCATTCCTGTAGAAGTCATCCGCAACGTCTCCAATTGCTTATTTTGATTGCTAATATCCATCAAACCAGCGTGGAATACGCTATTAGGCAAGCTGAGATAAGTTGGAACCTGTGGAACAACAGACCTTACAAATTGTTCAGGAAGGGCAGCAGATCCAACAGACTTAACATACTGATTTTCTAAACGGAAATTCCAAAATTCTCCACCATCCTTAACAAATTTCTGCTGAACATGCTCCTGTTTCGAAGTCGCTTCTGGAGCATAAGCACGAAGGGTGTATTTGTAAGGTGAGTTTCTCAGTGCAACATAATTGCCATCGAGTTGGAAAGAGTCTTTCTTCGCTTGACCATAGACCTGAATCATTGAAACAGTATGAGCAATCTTGGCATTCGCTTTACCATCTCCTACATTGCCCGCATCACCTCGTACATGTATTTTTGTTTTTCCAGAAACATCACCATGAATGACAAGCCGATCAGTGACTTGCTGATCACTCGGATCACGAGGATTTAAACGTGCATTGAGATGAATTACAGCATTACCCTGTGCCGCATAAACAGTTCCTTTCCCATTTCCAATATGGAGAGTCTGATATTTGCCTTCAGATTCCGAAGGTGCAAAATCAATAGCACTATTTACAAGACTTACAGAAGAAATGCATGAATCCACACATCCTGAATCTAGAGTTTCCAAATTCCTCTGTGCTCTTCTTTTTAGAATCCACTGTGAACTATTAGCCAAGTCTAATTTTACATAAGAATTTTTATCAACGCGAACACCGCCTGTAACAATAGAATTATCAACAGAAACCGATATATTGGAATCATTCTCGGCTTTTAATAACAAGTCACCAGCAAGGGTTGTTTTATTTTCTAATGAAACACGACCACCAGAATTATTACCATAGATAGCTATACCATTTGCAACTTCAAAATCAGTTTTTTTCAATGAAATTGCCCCCGTTACGCCTATAGTTGCATTCTCCTGTTTGGATACAGCGCTCCGCTTAACAACACTTGTTTGCTCAGTTGCTAAATCCTTACTTCGATTTTGTTGTCTCGCTTCCTTCTGTGTTCCCCCATCAAAATATATGCCGTAGACTCCGTCACCTTCCACTTTAACAGTAGAAGACTCGATATTTACGTGATTCATAGTAGGACGAACGTCAGAAGATCTCCTTCTCCTAGAAGAGCCGGTCTCAACAGCATCCCCACTCTTCATAACCCACACAGCATGGGCATCAGTAACAACATTTCCATTCTTAAAATCAACAGAAGCATTATCCCTCACCAGAAAAGCTGCACGCCCAAAGTTATCTACAGAATCTAACTTACCCTGTCCTTTTTTCGCAGTAATATTAACTTTGTCTAACTCAACGCTTCCCCCAGCTTCTGACCTCACAGCCACTCCCTTTTCCAAAGTAATAGCCCCAGAGTCCATAGACACCTTACCAGCCTGACTTACCAGACCAGCCATAGCTAAATCCCCTGTTACGTTAATCTTCATATCCTTCAAATTAACAGATGATCCAGAACCTGCCAAAGCACCCACATAAAGCGCATCTACTGTTCCACCAATCATCTTAACTTTTCCGCCACTTTTAGCTTCAAGCCCAATCACAGAAGAGGTAATTGTTGATTTATTATCCAAAACAACTTCTGCCCCCTCTTCTGCAAGCACAGCACTCACGAGTTTTGATGGAGTAACACCAAAATTATCTTTACTATCTGAAGAATCCGCACCACTAATAGTAGTCCCCTCTAGCTTGATAACTGTATTTGGATTTACTGCATGCATAGAATGCTGAGTTTTCTCACTTGCCTTCAGTGTCTTCCCTGTTATTATCCGCGATTTACCATCTCTACACAAATAAATAGTCCGCGATCCCTTCTCTCCATTATTCATATCATCACATGTAGAAGAAATCATTTCCTTACCAATACTATTAGGCGGAACAATACGCCCAACAGATCCATTAGGAGGTGTAGAAGATTTCTCAGAAACCTCAGAAGAAGGCTTTATGGAAGCTTCTGATTTTATAGATGAAAGCTTATTCGATATAGTATGCCCAGATGATACAGAAATCCCATCTGTCGATATCACTGAAACCCTATCTGGATCAGATCTCCCAAGTGAATTAGCTCCTGAAGGTATTAAATTTAACGAACTTCTACCTCTAGATGAAGGAGATGAATTGGACGAAACAGTATATACGTTATGCCCAGATGTCCCAGATCTTGCAGGATTAGTAGATGTCCTCTCCTCAGATACAGTAGGAGTAACAGGAGACGTAGTAGAAGAAGGAAGAGACGTCACAGCTTCAGATGTTCTACCCACCCCCTGATCAGTAGATGCGCCCCCCTCAGATACAGCAGAAGTAACAGAAGACGTAGCAGAAGAAGGAAGAGACGTCACAGCTTCAGATGTTCTACCCACCCCCTGATCAGTAGATGCGCCCCCCTCAGATACAGTAGAAGCAACAGGAGACAGAGTAGGAATAGACATTACAGCTTCAGATGCTTCACTCTCTACATCATCGTATCCTTCATATCCACCGTCTATATGACCTTCATCACCTGTCTCAGTTCTATGAATCCCAGAATTCACACCAACTGTATCAGAATCACCGTAACCTACTATAGTATATTCTACTTCATTTGCATTCTGTCTAGGATCTTCACTTCCATCAACAGCAAGAAGATAAATACCTGTACTTCCATCACTTGTTACCAGTTCTTCATCATAACTGAAAGTTCCCCCCAAAATATAAGGATTCGGTTCCCTTCTTTCACTTCCATCAACAGTCTCTTCAGTTGTCAGGGTATGTAGAGAAGGAGATAAAGGATCTGATATTGTAGAGGACTCATTTCCAGACTCTTCATGACTTACATCACTTGTATCAGATCTCCCAAGTAATGCGGGGTTCCCATTCGTATTAGAAGTAATAACTTGATTAGGTGGTCTAGATTCAGAAGTTTCAGATGGAAGATTTGATCCTACAGAAGAATTATCTACCTCACTTCCCACAATTTCACGAGATGGCACGGAAGGAGTATTTACTCCCGCCCTCCCCCTATTGCCACCTGAGACAAAAAGAGAACTACGCTCATAGGGCAAATTTTTATCTTCTAAACGAAAATCCCAAACATCTTTACTGCCCGCAACTAAAGCCTTATCGAAATACTGCATTTTCGAAGGAATAGTTGGACCATAAGCACGAAGAACATACTGATAAGGAGTTCCGAGCGTAACATAATCATCATTTAAACTAAAAGAGCTTTCTTCTGCCCTTCCGAAAACTTGAATAAGTGAAATACTATATCCCTTATTGTTACTGCTACCACCCCAACCTACTCCTTGTGCCTTCACCTTTACCTTAGTTTGTCCAGAAACATCACCATGAATCAATAGTCTATCAGAATTTCGACCAACAACCTTACCAGATACATCTACGGCCTTACCAGATACATCTACATTGAACTGAATTGTAGAAGTCCCCTTAGCACTGTAAACAGTACCCTTTCCTTTTCCGATGCGAAGAATTTGATATTCAGTAACAGCCTTTCCACCATTAGAACCCGCACTATTTAAATTTTTTATTGAAGTAAAAAATTCAATAGCACTATCTTGAAGACTCACAGATGAAATACATGAATCTATACAATGCTGATCGGCATCTTCTGAATCTTCATAGGAACTTTTTTTTACCCGCCATTCTGCTCCATTGGATAAAAAAAGCTCAGCATGAGATTTATCATCAAAACGAGTAGCACCTGAAATGATAGATTTGTTAGCAAAAACGGATAAATCAGATTTTTTAGCTTTCAACAAAAGAGAACCCGAAACTTCCGATCCATCTTGTAAAAAAACGTAACCTTTCAAACCATCACCGTAAATAGCGACACCCTCTGGAACTGTGAGAGAAGTCTTTTCTAAAAGAACCCCATGTGGCACAGGGTCCTCAGACTGTATCCCATTAGCCCGACGATCAAAGTCTATACCATAAGACTTTTTACCTGGAACCTTAATAGATGAAGATTTTATAACAGCATTTAAATTCAAGAAATTAGAGAATGGATCAATGCCAAGAGCACTCTCTTTCTGTATTCTAGCCTTATAAACAGAAGAAAAAATATCACTAAAAGCTTTGGGAAAAATATTGGAAGAACGATGGGAAGAACGCAAATAAACAGGAAGATACTCCTCCCTATTTTCATCTTCATCTTCATCTTCAAACTCAAAATAAGTGTTTATATTTTCTTGCATATTTCGTACAATGTTGCTCGCAATATTTGGACCAATCTGCAAAAAAATACTATCGGAAACATCAAAATTCCCATCTTTAAACGAAATATAACCGTCACGTGATAGCAAAGCAATGCGCCCAACATCTTGAGAAGAATCATCTCTATCAGAATCTTCCGGCAGCACCAGCTCTCCGCTCCTCTCCTTCACCTGTGCCGCCCCATTTAATTCAGAAACATTTTTTTGAATGCTAACACCTTCCAATAGAACAATTCCCATTTCTGAAGCGATAACCCCTATCGTTGTATCTCCTAAAGAAAGTGTTCCTTTTTTCATCTCTATTACAGATTTATCATCACTCCACAGACCAACTATCTCTGCTGTAACACGTGCATTTTCCAAAAGAACCACACCTTCTTTTGAAGCCATAGCATTCACATAACGGCTGTGAAGGGAACCACTATTCATAGCAACCTTTCCATAACTAGAAGCTCCAAGCCCATAAGCAAATCCTTCAACCACTGTATCGTTCAAATTAATCGCAGCGCCAAGTTGAGACTTACCATCCGCAAATACAGAGCCCCTACCTTCACCCTGAAACAGAGTTTTATTTTCAACCACCTTAATATCTGTGCCTTCTTCAGCAACCACGGATATCTCAGATACATTAATAACTGTAGGCAAAGGACCTGTTACATATATAGCACGATCATACCTTCCTGCTTTAAGCGGAGTTTTACTACTACCTTCACCTTGTCCAAGTGTATGCGTAGCACCATCATCACAGAAAATAGACGCTCTAGACAGAGATTCTTTGGCCGAAGAACAAGGTGGTAACAATGCTGGAATTGATTCTACTAAAGAACCCTGTTGCACAGAACCAGGGACACCGCCAACGCCAACACTAGGGACACCACCAGGAACACCAGCGCCACCAAGTCCACCAGCGCTGCTAGAGACACCAGCGCCACCGCCAGGGACACCGCCAACGTCACCACTAGCGACTTGTGCTAAAGGAGCTGCAGGTAATTCTGCTACTTTAGGTGTAGGAGATTCTGATGAACTTCTAAAAGATGGTATTATAGATGACAATGAAGAAGTTAGGCCTGAGAATGACCAAAAACTACTCCCTATAGAAACATCTACACCTTGCAAAAAGAAGAAAGCACTTGTTGTCAGTGCGTACAAACGTGTACGCTTTTTAAATACATTGATCATATGTCAAACTTTCTAAATAATGTTGCAAAAACACTAGAATTAAGTGAAAATGAGGTAAGTGAACGGTTTGTAACATATGTCAGTCAACTTTACAACATAGTGTTATTTATTTACGCTTCATTTTGTGCATAAAAATACCAAAGTTAAGTTTTTAAGTGCGCAAACCTTTGTAATATTAGATAAAAGGATAAAATCACGATGATAAAATATATGAAATGGATGACTTCTGTTTTACTGGTTGCAATTAGTTTTGCAACGATTTTGTGGACGCATACGAGTATTGCAAATACGAGTACCCAGACAAATATAACAATTGATCATGTTTCAGGCACGACTTCTGTTCCCACTTCTCCGCAAAAGGTTGTTGTGTTTGATCTTGCCTCGCTAGATAATATGAATCGCCTTGGTATCCAAGCAGTTATCGGCCTTCCTGAAGGAAAAAAACCTTCCTATCTGCAACAATTTGACGATGCAAAATATGAAAGAATTGGAACCGTTTTTGAGCCAGATTATGAAAAAATTGCCACTCTTCAACCCGATTTGATTATTATTTCCTCCAGAACTCAAGCAAAATATAAAGACTTATCCAAAATAGCCCCAACAATTGATCTAACCGTAGAAAACGAAAATTCTCTTGAAGATATAAAACGAAATGTGTCTATCCTTGGAAAAATTTTTGGTAAAACACAAGAAGCAGAAAAGGAAATTGCAAAAATTAATGAAGCTTTTGCTGAAGTCCGTAAAAATACCCAAGGAAAAGGCACCGGGCTCATACTCATGACCTCTGGTGGAAAAATCAGTGCTTTCGGACCAAAATCACGTTTCGATATTTTTTACTCCGCTTTTGGAATTGCCCCTGCAACCGATAAACTTACCGTGCAAAAACATGGACAACTCATTTCTCCTGAATTCATTCTTGAAACCAATCCTGATTGGTTGTTAGTGATTGATCGCGATGCAGCCATTGGACGGGAAGGACAATCCGCAGCACAATTGCTCAACAATGAGCTTGTTCACCGCACAACAGCAAGCAAACAAAACCAAATTATTTATTTGGACTCTTGGAGTTGGTATCGTGCAAATGGTGGTTTAACAGCACTCCTTGAAACCGCACAGCAGATCAATGAAGCCTTTACAAAGAGCAAATAAGCGCACGAAAGAGCTTGATTGCTATATAAATAAAATTTAAAAGCAGGGGTTGTTTATGAAACAACCTTTGTTTTTTTTTATTAAGTTTTAAGAGAAAATGATTTAACGTGAAGAATTACTGGATAACCATAACACTTTTAATTTTCCTGTCTATCCTCAGCATTTTTGTTGGTTATTCTGATGTCACACCTTCTAACCTTTTCGCAGCCGATCCCCATGCGTGGCTTATTTTTTGGCAAACACGTCTTCCTCGTACCATTGCAATCCTTTTAGTAGGCGCAGCACTTGCACTTTCAGGCATGATTATGCAACTATTAACACGCAATCGCTTTGTCGAACCATCAACCACTGGAACCATTGAATCTGCTTCCCTTGGCATTCTTTTTATTATGATTTTTTGGCCCAATATTCCTGTTTTAGGAAAAATGGTCGTTGCGACAATTTTTGCCATGGTAGGCACTTTACTTTTTATGTTTTTATTGCAACGCATTCCTCTAAAATCTGCTCTCATTGTACCTCTTACAGGGATTATGCTAAGCTATATTATTGGCTCTTTAACCAATGCCATTGCAGATTATGAAATGTTACTTCCTTCTCTTCAAGCTTACTTATTTGGCAGTTTTTCGATGGTTCTTGAAGGAAAATATGAACTCTTATGGCTATCTCTTCCCCTTTGTATTCTGGCCTATTGTACTGCTGATCGCTTTACGGTTGCAAGTTTGGGAGAAGATTTAACCAATAACCTTGGATTGAATTATCGTGTTGTCATGTTTTTTGGTCTTTTTATTGTCGCCTCAATCACTGCTGTTGTTGTGTGTACCATTGGCCGTATTCCTTTTGTTGGGTTGATTATTCCAAATATTGTTTCAAGTTTCATGGGAGATAATATGCGCTATACCGCTCCTTGGGTGGCCATCAGCGGTGCAGGATTGGTCTTGATTTGTGATCTTTTAGGACGAATCATTCATCCCTCTCTTGAAATTCCCATCAGCACCATAATGGGTGTAATCGGTAGTTTTATTTTTATGATACTGCTTTTACGCTGGAGAAAGCGTCTTGGATAGAAGAAGAAAAACAATATGTGTACTAACAACACTTATCATCATAGCATGCACTGTCATTAGTCTTTACATGACGTGGAATATCAATGTTTATACATGGAAATTTCGTCTTACAAAACTTTCCTCTCTGCTTCTTATTGCCTATGCAATAAGCGTTTCCACGGTTTTATTTCAAACAATCGTTAATAACCGTCTTCTTACCCCTTCAATTATGGGATTTGATCAGCTTTATATTTTAATAAAGACTGTCCTAATGTATTTTGTAGGCTCTCTTTCTTTGCCCTTTTTGAATGAAGAAGGACAGCTTGTTCTTGAAGCCCTCATTCTTATCCTTTTTTCAATAAGCCTTTTTCGCTGGCTCTTTTCAGGAAGCCTAAAAGGGCTTCATTTGACGCTTTTAATCGGTGTTGTTTTAGGCGGATTTTTTTTCAGTTTACGGATGTTTATGCAATTGCAACTAAATCCAGACCAAATGATGAATTTAACCGATATTATGTTTGCAAATTTTAATAAATTCAATACACCGTTAATAAGCTTTGCCACAATCATTGTCCTCATTGTGAGTCTGATTGGATGGCATTCCCGTCATCTTCTTGATATCTTGGCTTTAGGACGTGAAAATGCCCTCAATCTTGGCGTTAATTACCACAAAAGTGCGACAGCTGTCCTTATTTTTGTTTCCATTCTCGTATCCATTTCCACCGCATTGGTAGGACCCGTCACCTTTTTTGGACTGTTAGTTGCCAACCTTTCCTATGAACTTTCTCCTAAAGCAAAACACAGTATTGTTGTTCCAATTGCAATATTATTGGCTATTATTTGTCTGGTGGGGGGACAATTTATTTTAGAACAAATTTTTCATATGGCAGGGCGTTTAAGTTTTATCATTGAGTTTTGTGGGGGAATTGTTTTCTTAATGTTACTGATGAAGGGAAAACTAAAATGATTGAGATCAATCATCTTTCCAAAGCTTACGGAGCACGATTGATTATCGATAATTTATGCCTTCATCTTCCAAAAGGGGGGATTATTTCTCTCATTGGGCCCAATGGTTCCGGAAAGTCCACTCTTTTAATGCTGATAAGACGTCTTTTGCCACACCATAATGGGACAATTCATATCGACGGCTTTGATATTGATAAAATGCCCCTCGATATTTTGGCTCAAAAACTCTCAATTCTGCGTCAAGAAAATCCTTTGTCTTTTCGCTTAACCGTGTACGATTTAGTGAGTTTCGGACGCTATCCTTATTCAAAAGGCTGGTATACACATGAAGATAAACAATTTATCGACAGTGCACTACGCTATCTCGGCTTACAAGATTTAAAAGACCGTTTTTTAGATGAGCTTTCTGGCGGTCAGCGTCAACGCGCTTTTATAGCAATGGTTATCTGCCAAGACACTGATTATCTTCTCTTAGATGAACCATTAAACAATCTGGATATGAAACATGCCGTTTCTATGATGAAGCAATTACGCCGCACAGCTGATGAACTGAAAAAAACCATTCTTATTGTTATGCACGATATTAATTTTGCCTCATCTTATTCAGATATGATCGTTGCATTGAAAAATGGGAAAGCGGCCTATTGTGGGACTCCAAAAGAAATTATGCAACCAAAAATTCTTAAAGACATTTATGATGTCGATATTCAAATCAAAACAATTAATGACATCCCTATCGCTCTTTATTATCGATAATCATAAAGATTTTTTGCGCTTGCATGCACTATAGAATCTGCTAGGGATAATAAAATTGGCTTATTGGGGAATAGTTTAATGGTAGAACAGCGGACTTTGACTTCGTCAATCTTGGTTCGAATCCAAGTTCCCCAGCCAGTCTTTAATGATTGTAGCTTGTCATCGGGTTTTGTATAATTTGAAAGCAGGTTTTGCATCAATTTATTTTTTTCAAAGGATCTGCAAAAACTTTCAAGGGTCATTTAAAATCCCTTTAATGCATATTTTTCTCTTCCTCTAAAAATCGCAATTTGAGATGATAAGCTCTTGAGCCGGTGCGGATTCTTTGAACCACATGTATAAGATGTACCAACCTCTTTTTTTAAATTGGCTAAAGATTTTTCGGATCTGAGGCACATCATTGAGAAAGAAGAATTTTTCTCTTGCGCAAGCAAAGCAAACATTGTCTGGTAATCCTCTCGCAAATAAATCCTTTCCATAGTAATACACGTATATCTGGCTCTGTTTATGGGAAAGCCTTATCTAATAGCTATAAACCTATCTAAAGAGAGAATTCAAAAAAGAAAGCCGAGCCAAATGATATGACGCGGCTTTCAGATATTGATTATAAGATTCAAATGAATCATCCACAATGGAGTAATAAATTCATATATACAAAACGTATCATATTGCAAGTGCTCTATTTAGAAATATGAAAACTTATCAAAAGAAACGTAAATGATCGCTATGATTTTGATATCATTCATTAGCATTATAGAATCTATAAACGCTTGGTAACTTTATCAATCCAATCAAAAGAAAATGCATCTTAAATGAATGTTTTCTCAATAAGGCTTTCATAAGTATCTTTTCATTTTGCACTCAAATGTAACTTCTTTGCAAATTAACCAGCTCAAATTTGAGTTGGCAAAATTAACCAATCCAATTTTGGAGGCGTTATCTTTAGAATAGCCATCTTTAAACATTATAGCTTTTGACTCAAAATTGAGTAAAATCCCATGCCTTAGATGTTACAATGGTTTTGAATTTTGCTGCCTCATCTTTTTTTCAATAGGTGCCCCCCAAATTTGGGGGGAGCTCATTTGGTTTCGTATTTTTAATGTAACTTTTAAAACGTTTTTTTCTCGCTTGCTTGCATTATATCATTGAAATGCTTTCAATTTCATAAGACATAACATTGTGATTTTCATTCTATATTGTGATGATAGTATCTATATAATGCCTGCCTATCATTTACTAACTTTTTAGTAAGCGTTTTTAAAAACGATCTTATCTTTAAACCCTTTTATGCAATCTTTATGAACTCAATCTATAAGCTTATGATAGTTTCAAACGATTATTCCTTTTAAGGTTACACTCAAATAAAGAGCAAAACACATCCATTCTTAAACGTATGCAATTTATGTTATCGATAATTCCAAACGACTGAAATTTAAAACAATGTGATTTGTGCTATAATAAAAACGTATCATAAAATTTATGACCTGTTATGAATGATAACCGCTTTTCATTTCATTTGAATGCACCCATGCGTTATAATATTTGCATTATGATTTGCTTTTTATGGTCTATACATTCATGGCAATCCTATATAAAAAATGATCAATTCAAACATGCATAAAAGTATGGATTCTTATGTGGATTCATATAAAATAATTGCACTTAATATATTGACTTTATTAGTTTTTATGTACAATGCCTTTTTAACTTCATAAAGATATCAATTTCCTTGTAAAGAATATTCCTCCCATTCCAGTAAAAGGCTCAATATAAGTGCGATGAGGGATAGCTTCTATGATTTTACAAGTACTGATCACTGGCCATGCAATAACGCCGACTGATGCCCCAAACCAATTAGACCGCCTGTGGGAACAGGCAGGTTGTGGTGCTGAATATAATGGAACAGCACCGAACGGATAAGCCACGCGTCGTAAGTAAGCCTCTTAGCTTGCATAGCTTATAGGTTTTGGAAACAGACAATTATTATAATTCAGGTATTATAATTCAGACAATTAAAGATCAGATCTCAAGCTTTTTAATCCAGTGGACAAACACGAATAATATCTCCGTCTGGATCTTTGATTAGGAAGGTACGTCCAAATACATCAGTATACGGTTCCTTCAAAACATTTATCTCAACAGTGGTTTGCTCTTGCCATTCCACATAGAGCTTATCTACGTCCTCTCCTGTCGGCAAAATAATGCCGATTTCTGAAAAACGAGGCACATTTTCCTCAGGCTTATCGCCCCCAGACCAGAGAGCAAAGAGAGCATCCCCCGAAGAAGCAAATGCAACATAGCGTGGCGAGGTAAACACAGGTTCTTTCTTGAAGATGAATTTGTAAAAAGCCGTAGAATACTCTATGTTTGAGACGTATACCAACTGTAGGTTTGGGGTAACAGGATAAGTAGGGATATTACTCATAAATTCTCCATGATTTAGTAGTAACTGCCTGACATGATACACACCTATATTAGGGAATATTTCAAAAAGAGTTTATGATACCTCCGTTCGCGGTGTGCTCTATTTATATATTTTTACTCGCTTATTGCTATATGCTAAAATATCGAGGACGCCCCTACTGGGATTATAATGATATCCCTATCGCTTTTTATTATCGATAATCTAAAGATTTTTTGCACTTGCCTACACTATAGAATCTGCTAGAAATGGTAAAATTGGCTTATTGGGGAATAGTTTAATGGTAGAACAGCGGACTCTGACTCCGTCAATCTTGGTTCGAATCCAAGTTCCCCAGCCAGTTGTTGTAGCTTGCCAGCAGTGTAGCTTGCCAGCAGGTTTTGTATATTTTGCCACTAGGTTTTGTACCAATTTATTTTTTTTAAAGAGTTTTTAAGGGGTTCTCAAAGGGTCTTCAAATGCTTTTCAAAGGGTATTTAAAGCTCTCTTTAACGCATTTTTCTGCTCCTATTTTTCCAAATCACTAAAGCATGTAAAGTCGGGTTGAAAGGCAAG
>NZ_JBHIMS010000075.1:0-1351 GCF_042194285.1 Bartonella sp. MM97QHHN
TTTAAAAAAACGTAAACAGAAGGGGGGAAAAAAGTTCGTTGCAACGGCGGTGGGGCATGCCCCATGGGGATTAGGGGTAGCAGAGTATTTTTACAATCTTTACGAATATGATGATGGTACAAGAGAATATGAAGAATTTGACGGTGGTCAGTATCATGAGATGCCTGAGAATGTTGATTACAGTACCAAGGCGCAAGTGAAAGCTTGGATATACGGTGGTGATTTGCCAAGAAGCGTATTGAGTTGCGAAGCGTTGATAGACGAGGTGAATAGGGAAATCAAAAAACGTACAGTTAAAGCAGTGAAAACTTATGATGATATAGACAACGAGCTAGAGAAAGCACTTGGTATTCAATTAGGTAGGTATCAAAATGAAAAAAATTGAAAAAAATAAAAAATACGTATTGACNTAGAGAAAGCACTTGGTATTCAATTAGGTAGGTATCAAAATGAAAAAAATTGAAAAAAATAAAAAATACGTATTGACATTAAGGAAAGGTTCGTTTAGAAAGGTCGGCAAGTGCTAAAAACACTTGTGATAAGCGGATAAACCACGATAAGGTTTTTCCCATCTTCAAAATACTGACTTTCTTTTATGCTATCATTGGCATATAACGGTTATGTCGGGTGTAGCTATGCCATACAATACCCTTCGCGAGGGAAAAGCATAGCGGCGGACTTATCACCGTGTTTTTAGCACCCGACGCCCTTATGGGCTGTTAATTAAAAACTTCATTGATAAGGATTACTAGCATGAACGCTACAGTTAAAAATCAAAAAACATCTCCAAAATATCAACTCACCAATCAAACAATTCTTCGTGAGGGTAAAAAACTTTATCGCATTAAGGCGTTAAGAGATTTTGGTGATGTTAAAGCTGGTCAACTTGGTGGCTATATTGAATCTGAAGAAAATCTTTCCCATGATGGTAATTGCTGGGTTGGTGATCAGGCCATTGTTGTGAGCCCTGGTCGTGTTTACGAAAATGCGCAGGTTTATGGCAATGCAGGTGTTGGTGGTTTTGTATATGGTAATGCTCGCGTCTACGATTCAGCAAAGGTTTTTGCCAATGCCCATGTGTATGATAATGCCCATGTTTTCGATAGTGCAAAAATTGTAAGTAAAGTGCATGTTTATGAAAATGCCAATGCATGTGGCATGGCTATTGTTACTAAGAATATTTGTGGTGACACAATGAATAATGTTTATACAGAACGCCTTTCTCCTTATGGTGAAATTTGCTTTGTTATGTGTCGTCCTCATAGGAAAACAGCTTAAATAACGGCGCGGGCGCGGCGGGGGCGCCTCCTTATAACCATTTCATTTAAAAATTTGTTTGAATATTAGATTA
>NZ_JBHIMS010000012.1:0-2451 GCF_042194285.1 Bartonella sp. MM97QHHN
GTTTGAACCTGTCATAAGCTTATAGGTTTAATTTAAAAAATTGCATAAAAGGATTAAGGATAAAATCGCTTTTAAAACGCTTACTAAAAGTTAAAAAAACGATAAAGAGGTATTTTATATCTTATGAAATGAAAAGCCTTTTAATGAATAGATTGCAGACTAGTTTTTAAGAACGGAATTATTCGCTTCCACAAAAAAATGGAGGCGGGTAATACCATAGCAGTAAAATACTATTTTACCTTAGATATGGTACTAAAAAACGTTTTAAAAGTTACCATTTAAAAGTACAGAGCACAAATATAGAGCGATTAATTTGCAAAGAAGTTCTGTTTAAAAGAAACTTATGAAAGCCTTTCTAAATGAACGTTTAAACATTTGAAACAGATGTTTATAACAGTTTTTAAAGCCTTGCGTTTGATAAAAGCGGTTATTTATTTGTCTTATGAGAGATTGTTTTGAAAACCAATACTCGTAAATGTAAAAAACGAGTTTTGTTAAAGCTAACAAGCGTTTTGATTTTATAGAATGCGTTATGTGAATTCACTCAGCTCGATTTTGAGCTTAGTATATTGAAACGTTTTAAAAGAAGCATCATGATCATGGGCTTTGTTTTCAATGAATCTCTTTAAAAGATAAAGACGTTATGATTAATACGTTTGAGAGAAACAAAAAGCATTTATAGGCTCTCTCATTCAAATGAGTGATTAAAGATCATATGCATCATTTACGTTCCTTTTGATAAGTTTTCATATCTCTCATAGAGCGCTTGTAATATAATACGTTTTGTATATATGCACTGATTACTCCATTGTGGATGATTCATTTTAATCAATAAAAAACGCTATTTGAAAGCCGCGTCATATCATTTGGCACGGCTTTTTTTATGTTACTCTCTCTTTTATGATATGTTTATAGCAATGCATTTTATATGCGTTTATAACCATAAAGAATGCACGCCCCCCATGTCTCTTTTTATTCTGTTTTATCAGTTATATTGACAACATTATCCCTTTCATAAACCTCACAATTTTTTGGAACCAACCTTACTTTGCTTTTTTTATTGATTTTTGCATTGCCATAAACACGCCCCCAGATCGTTGCACAATATGAGATTTNATTGATTTTTGCATTGCCATAAACACGCCCCCAGATCGTTGCACAATATGAGATTTTAGCATTGCCATAAACAGAGCCATAAATCTCACAAGAGCCACTCACACAAGCATTCCCATAAACCTTGCCATAAATCTTTGCACGACCATTAATAACAGCATAATTATAAACTTTTGCATGGCTATAAATGCAAGCAGAGCCACAAACCTTGGCATGACCATAAACGCGTGCATAACTAAAAACCGTAGCATCATAAGAAACATGCGCATGGTCATAAATATGAGCATCAGCAAGAATGCGGGCACTACCATTCACATGAGCATACCCATAAACATTGCCATAAACATGAGCATTGCCATAGACAAAAGCATGGTCATAAACTTTAGCATATTGAGAGATAAAAGCTTTTCCATAGACTTCAGCATTGCCATAAACTTGACCACAGACTTGCGAATAATGCCGTATTTTTGCATCATCATACACTCTTGCATGACCATAGACACAAGCCTCATCATAGACCCAGCAATTGCCATCATGGGATAGATTAGCTTCCTTTTCAATAAAGCCGCCTAAAGCACCCGCCTTTATATCATCAAAATCTTTTAAAGCTTTAATGCGATAAAGGTTTATAATATTTCGAGTAAGAGCATGTTTGATTTTTTTGATTTCACTGGTTAATTCGTATTTTTTGCACATAGAGATACCCTCACAATTTAATGTGATAAACGTTTGATAAAATTTGAAATGGAAAAATTGGGTTGGAAAGCAGGCGCCCCCGCCGCGCCCGTGCTTTCATTTACACTGCTTTATTGATTAGACCCAGACAATCTCTAATTCACCATAAGGAGAGAGACGTTCAGTATAGGTTTTTATTTTAGTAGACCCGCCGACATTTTCACGAATAACAGCAATGCCATGAATATTGGCATTTTCATAAACATGCACGTTATTTGCTATACGAGCATTTTCATAAACCCTAGCATTGTCATAAACATAGGCATTATCATAAATAATAGCCTTGCCATACACATGTGCATTACCATAAACATGGGAATTATCAGAAATAACAGCATTGCCAAAAACCCTTGCATTTTCATAAACGTGACCATTTTTAAACACAAGAGCCTCATCATACACCCAGCAATTCCCATCATGAGAGAGGTTGCTTTCCTTTTCAATAAAGCCACCTAAAGTACCTGCTTTGATATCAGAAAAGTCTTTTAATGCTTTAATGCGATAAAGGGTATGATTACCAAATACACGCGTTTCATTTGTGAGTGCAAACTTCTTTTGCATGAGCACAATTCCTTTATAGAGATTTAAATTTTTAAATGAGAT
>NZ_JBHIMS010000085.1:0-13419 GCF_042194285.1 Bartonella sp. MM97QHHN
CTTTTTTTTGCACAGGCCTATAAAAATGGGGAATTAGACGATATTCTAACGCGCAAGAAGCCAAAACAGCGCTCGATAAGTCTCACAGCAGCAATGCGCGTTCTTAAAACACAAGGGTGGTTTTCAACGGAACCTGGAAAAATGTGGTTGATTTTGCCCGACCGCTTTATTCAATTTGATTTTGGTTTTATACGTCTTCATGATAATTACAATGTCCGTATTGAAGCTGAAATATCTAATGAAATGATTTCTGTCGCTTGCAATTGTATTCACTATAGTAAGGAATATTGGTGTGTTTCTCCTAAAAATATTTATAATTCTTTTAATACGATTGGGGGGGGGGTTTTTAGTGGTTTTGGTAAAGGCATTGATATTTGTGTAGAGACATTAGATGAGCAAGAGCTTATCAAAATCTCTGAGCGGATAATACAGTGGGCACGTGCCCAAGATTTACAAGCATCAATAGAAAGCAAAACACGTGTTCAAAAGTATAGCTACAATATACGTATAGTCTGGCATTTGGCTTGTTTAGCATTGACAGGTCAAATTGATGTTCTGAAATCTTATCAAAATTTTTTAGAAGCCGGTAAGATTTCTGAGATTTTGGATGACCGTGAAGTAGAGAGATATATTAACCATGCCGTTCAATTTGCTGAAGAATATCTGAAAATCCTTAATGAGCGAAAAGCTATAGATGATCGTCTTAGTTTACAAGATTTGTCTTTTCTTAATACAGTTTCTGAAGACTTAAAAAGGATGGACTGGACAGTCTATCGTGATAAAAATTACAATTGCAATGCTTATTTTATAACGAAAGATCGTATCATTAATATAGTGTACGACCTTGATAAAAAAGGAGAGACACCATTTGTTACCTTCAAGGTTTCTCTTTCAACACTTGGTTTTTCTACAGCTTATCGATCTATTTTCATCAATACTCCCCAATATACCGTTCTTAAAGAATCAGAAGAAGTTTATGCAGTTTCTAGTACTGAATTGGATGAAGGCAAGCTGAAACAGATCAGTGCGGATATTTTGTGCTGGGCTGATCGACAAAATGTGAATCAAATCATCTATGATTATGCGGCTTTGTCCCCAGACAGTGAATATGATTTTGCGAAGTTGCACCTTATTGCACTTATTCTTATTGGGGATGTTGAAAAACTCAAATTTTATAAGGAAAGTTTGAAGGATAAAAACTTTTCAGCTTTGATAAGGGAAAACATAGCACATATTATTGATAACGTCCTTGCTCTTGCACGCCGTTATCGGACTGGTTTTCCTAAAAACGCTCCGATTTTAAGCTTGGATCCGCAAACAGCATCTGTTGCTTCTAAAACAACTTCTGTTGAAGTGGCAGAGGAAGTGGATGAAGCGGATGACACTGATGATCGTCTCACCATGGAAAGTGCTCATGCACTTTTAAAAAGTCTAGGCTGGTCAACCGAGAAAATCAATGAGAATGACCATATGGCAAGCTATCAATTGGCTGATCGTGAAGTAGACATTCTTTATAACGACGAAATTGCCAAAGATTACCCACAATTTGATAGCGCCTTTATGATTAGCACGGGCATTCTTTCCACCGCTTGTAAATTCATTGATCCTACCTACACGGAAGATATTCCAGATTTACAGCTTAATTTTGAAGCAAAGGGTTTAGAAATCTTTGAACCAGAAGTTACTGCGGATCGCTTAAAGCAAGCACTTGATGACGCGCTAAAATGGGCGGTAACAGACATTGACCTTTCTAAAAGACTTCGCTCTGATTATGGCACTGCTCCTTGGGAAAAAGGCGCCACGTCTAAAGCAAACGATACGGATTATGCTTTACTTCATCTTGGCGCTCTTGCTTTATTGGGTGATGTTGAGACCTTACAATCTTATCAGAAAAGCTTTACGGCAGGTGATCACCTAGGCTTTGACGAGAGCATCAACAAAACCCACCTTGAACGTGCATTAGCTTTAGCCAAAGAAGTAGCAAAGGTGAAGCAAGTGAGTTACGCTTTGATTAAACAGGTGGCAGAAAAGCTTGATGATCCACAAGAGGTTACCAGCAAGGAGCAACCCCGCTCGTGGAAAGAGAAAATAGTCAATTTTATCGGAAAAAAAGACAAGAAATAGCACCTAAAAAATATCAAAAAGATTTCAGAAATTTAGAAAATAAGACGCGCTCCAAAGCCTTGATCACTAGTTGAGAAACTGAAGTGGTGGGGTTCTGATCATGGTTTTGGTGCAAGATTTTAATGAAACAACCTATAAAAAAAGATCTATAAAATTATTCCATAGATTATAAAAATCTCTTTTAATGGGCTTTTGTCTATTTTATCGGTTATGTCAGTTTATTTAACAGACGAATCTTATGATTTTAGTGAGTGATTAAAATGTGCTTTATGAAAAGCATATGATCCTTTAAGCCTTTCAAAAGATAGCTTGTAACTCATAAGAAATGCTATCAAGACCATTATGGTTATGAGTTTTGGAGGTTTAGGGGTTTTTGGGGGTTTTGGAGGTGCTTTTTACGCCCCCCCTTTACATATTTTTCAATAAAAAATAAAATTTTATTATATTTCAATATGTTAACTTTTATCAAGTTTCCAAAAAAAACAACCTATATCAAAATACAACCTGTAAACTCAACTAATGCTATATGTTTTGTAGGGGTTTTGGGGGTTTGAGAAACCTTCAAAACCTATAAGTAATATAAGAAAATGAATATACATAATCCTCTTTAAACAAAGCTTTTGAAAACAATAAAGCTATCATTTTAGATTACGGTATAATCTTTTAAAGGCAATGTAAAAAAATCTAATTCTATTTAAGAGTGGATTTCTTAAAAGTCTTAAAGCAATCCAAATAAAAGTATCTAAAAGTGCAAATGGTTTCTTTTTAGAATAACGCATGATAAATTATTCCTTTTAAGATTATAGGTAATCAACTCACAAGATGATACGTTTAAAGAATTTACAAAAGTCCATTAAAGAGATCTTGATAACGTAATTATTTCCTATCTTAGTTTATCTCATAACAGATGATAAAATAGACTGTTAGTTAAACTAATACATAAGCGGATTTAATAAGATTGGCATGCCCATTATGTGAGCATGCTTTATAAGTTATTCAGTTTCTCTAATCTCTAGTTTTGGTAGGTTCTTAACGATTTTCATTGTCTCTAAACTTATGGTAATAACCCTCTGAAATAACTCTAGAGGGTAGGCAGGGTTGCCAACGGTTTCAACAGCATAGCGATTGGCATCATTGACAATACCACTCTTTTTATCAGTCTTAACGCATTGACGCCCCATAACCCATTCAAGAGCAGGCTTGCCATTGACGATATACTCATAAGCTTCAAGAGGGATATCTGTTATGGTAATATTGCTATTGTAAATAACAGTCGATTTATCCTTTTCCTTACTATTCTTAATTTTTGCGAATTTCATTTCAGTCACATAATAGAATTTTTCGAGATTAGAGATTTCTGTCTGTTTTGGATTACCCTTTTTAAAGATCACGGGATAAGGCTCTACATCTTCATAATTCACGTGCAAATGACCTAGTTCACGTCCTGCTGTTACAAATTTCCAAAAGTCATCAGCACTCTTTACACACGGGATACGAGGCAATTCTTTAGAGAGGTTATCAGCATAACGGGCACGATAATCTTCCGAATGAAGTATACCGTAAACATAATAGAATAGATCATCCTTAGTGATTTTTTCATTCGGATAAGCGGCTTTAAAATGTTCTAGTCCCTCATCAGTAATGGCATCACGCTTCTGTAAACCAGCTGTTTTACTTTCTTCTGTAGAAATTAAAAATAAATGAGTTTGTTTTTTGTTTTTATCTTTTGAGACCGTTGTGTCTTCGTAAATATAGCGTGGAAAGCATTGACCTGTATCTATTGCATGAAAATCAGGTAGATCTTTAGTCATAATAACAGAAAATCCACTTCTTGCCCCTATAGCAGAAACTTGTATCACTGTATTTTTGATCATTTTTTCTACAGGAAAGATACGAGGCATTTGATAAATTGCTTCATTAAAAATGCGATTATAATAAAGCCACTGTCGTGTAAAAGGACGATATAAACTTTGAACAAAACCGACTTCTTCAAATTTTAAAATATGACCTCTTGCTAATTGTTTTTTTATATTCAAACTCCAACTTATCTTGCTTGTATCTGAATTAACAAAATTATCTACAGCCTTTGTACGTGATTTACTGTCAGTGTGCGCATAAGCATTATTAAAACGTTCTGCTTCACTGTTATAGAAGGCAATCATGTTACCCATATTTTTCGCTAAAATTGCACGACTTGAATTGTATGCCCAAGCATCACGACTAGTCGTAATGCCACAAGAATAAATCTCAAAGAGTTTTTTCTCATGAGGTCTCTTATCGCCTAAAGCTAAGAATGTTTCAAAACTGTCATCACGTTGACGTATCCAATCACCATGCTTATCTGGTGTGATTATTTGCCAATCTTTTTTACTTCGTGTAATGCCATCAATACTACCAAAGTCCTTAATTGTTTTAAGTTTTTTTTCTCTTGTTTGATTATCACCAATATCATGATAGTAAATTTTACAAGGTCCAATAGTATTGGGATTTTTTATAAACAGCGTCACGGCAATGCCCGTCATACTACCACTACCAAAAACATTTTCACCTTCTTGAGCAGCTCCATTGCTTAATATATTTTTACGAAGATCCCCTCGTAAATTAAGTACATAAATACTCGTAAATTCTTTGGCTAAAGATTTTCGTAAACTATTCATTGTCGATTTTTCTATGTAACCAGAGCCAGAAACAAAGCCGATTACCCCAGCATTACCAATACGGTCACTTGCCCAGCGCATAGCACGAATATAACTGTCATAAAAATTTCGCGTATTCATTGATTTAGATTGAGCAGCATAGGTTTCACGAATACGGTTATTTAATATGGGATAAGGGGTATTCTTTGCATTGTCATTAGCACTTTTTTGACCTGTTGAATAAGGAGGATTGCCAACAATAACTTGGATATCTACTTCCTGCTGTTTTTTACACCGCTCTGAATTCTCAAACATATAGCGTGTAAAAAAATCTTTTTCTTCAAGCATCAAAAACGTATCAGTTAAACAAATTCCTTCAAAAGGGATATACTCTCCTTTCATAAGACTATGATAGGTCGATTCAATGTTAATCGCTGCTATGTAATAGGCTAGCAAAACAATCTCATTGGCATGAATATCATGACGGAATTTATATTTCATATCCTCTGGTTTGATGAGCTTGGATTGTAAAAGCCGTGTAATAAAGGTCCCCGTTCCAGTGAAAGGGTCAAGAATAGAGACGCCTCGAGAACTTAAGCTTTGTCCAAACTCTTGCTCTAAAACATCATTGACGGAATGTAAGATAAAATCAACTATTTCAATAGGCGTATAAACAATCCCAAGTTTATCTGTTGTCTTTTTGAATGCCTTGGTAAAAAAATCTTCGTAAAGTTTGATAATAAGATTCTGTTTTGCTCGCGTTTCAATAATACCCTCTGTATCATCCTTTACACTTTGATAAAACTTTTCAAGATCTTTGGCTTCGTCTTTGATATTCATCTTATCAAGTTCTCTTAAGATCTTTTCCATGGCTTGTGAAATGGCATTGTTTTGCACAAACTCATTTCCATCAAACAAGGATTCAAAAATAGGACGTGTCACAAGGTGTTGCGCCAACATCTCAAGTGCATCCTCTTGCTCGATACTGTCATTTAAACCGTTCTTTAATTCTTTATGAAAGGCATCAAAAGCGTGAAAGGCTTCACTCTTTTTATCAGCGAGTATGCTTTTAAGACGAATAATATGATTTTGTGCAATTGCAGCTACATTGCCAGCCCAATTTCCCCACTGATTAGTCTCTCCACATTTTTTGACAATGATGGGCTTAATAGCACGCGATAATTCATCAACATAAAACTCGAATTCTTTTTGTCCTCCATATTTATAAGAGCTTTCACTTGCTACTGAACCAATATGAAGCCCAGCACTTTCCGATTTCGCGTGGAAAGAGAGTTCGTCAACAACTGCGGTCATTGCTTGTAAAGCAGGGTCAAAAGTGACCCCTACAATCTCAAACACATGACGAACATCTTGGTCCAGCTCTAAGGCTTTTATTTTGTTTTTAAAGTTGTCATCATGAGCACGCAAAGCATTGAGAACTTGCCAGATGACATCATACTTTGTATTGTTTTCTAAAGCCTGTTGTGGTGGAATATTAAAGGGAATACCAACGGGTAAAATAATGTAGCCTGTTGTTTTACCTTCTGCTCGGCGCATCACACGCCCCACAGCCTGTATCACATCCACATGACTTTTACGCGGGTGTAAAAACATAACCGCATCAAGAGCAGGGACATCGACTCCTTCAGAGAGACATCGGACATTGGTTAACACACGGCAGTTATTCTCATCTGTCTCTTCTTTAAGCCAATCAAGTAATTTATTACGATTTTTGCCATTAAAAGATCCATCAATGTGCTTAACATCAAAGATAAGAGAAGTCTTACTTTCGGGAACAAATTTATGATATTCATCAATGGCGTCATTGAATAGTTCGCTAACTAATTGAGACGTCTTGATATTTTTACAAAAAGCCAGAGAACGACGCATAGGTTTTATGCCATCTTCTTCCTTCTTTTCTATTTGGGAAAGTGCTTTGTAGCAGCCAATGATTTTAGTTGTATCATCAAGAATAAGTTCGGAATTTTTATCTTTAAGGCGTTTCTGAATCGTTGCGTTAATAATTGCTTCATCAACAGCCAAGACGATAACTTTATAGGGTGTTAAAAGTTTATCTTTTAGAGCTTTTGAAAAAGTATACGTGTAAAGATTTTTTCCATAGAGCTCTTCATCATCCATGGACGCCAGAACAGCATCAGATGCGTCAGCCTTCTTTTTCAGCTTGTCGGTAAAGATCTTAGGGGTTGCCGTCATGTACAGACGTTTTTTGCCCGAATGATGCTGTTATCATGAACCTTGATAAATTCAGATTCATGCTTTTCTGTTCCCAACACAACACCAGTTGTTCTATGGGCTTCATCACAGATGATCAGATCAAATTCGGGTAAACCATGCTCTTTTTGTGCATCCGAAATCACTTGGATAGAATGATAAGTTGAAAAGACCACGGTCATTGCATCTGCTAGGGATTCACAAGCTTCTTTAGCAAGGGCTTGAGCATCTGTTGTAGCAGGGAGAACAAGATCTGATGTTTCCATGCCAACAATATCATCTTGATTTTTACGACGCTTGCCTACTTTCGTATCAGAACACACGGCAAAGGAACGCAACGGGACTTGTGCATCGGCTGTCCATTCACGGATTGTTTGCGAGACTAAAGCCAGAGAAGGTACCAGAAACAAAACACGCTTGCCTTTCCCAGCAAGGGTTTCTGCTATCTTCAAACTGGTGAAAGTCTTCCCCGTACCACATGCCATAATCAGCTTGCCACGGTCTGCTTCTTTTAAACCTTCACAGACTTTCTTGATGGCTTCTTCTTGATGGGGACGAGGCTCTTTTGTTGATTTCAGAACAACTTCTTTTTTCGTTGCAAATATTTGCCAGTCTATACGACTGTTTTCCATATGACGAAGGTCAATACGATAAACGGGTATCGCTTGTCCTTTAATCATGGCATTCACATTGTCACTTAATTCCACTTCTGTGCTGTCAACGAGAAGTCGATATTTAAAGATGTCTTTTCCAGAGGCAGCGATAAAGCTATCAATATCTTTTTTACTGATCTGATGGTCAG
Organism: Bartonella sp. MM97QHHN; assembly: GCF_042194285.1. Classification (NCBI taxonomy): domain Bacteria; kingdom Pseudomonadati; phylum Pseudomonadota; class Alphaproteobacteria; order Hyphomicrobiales; family Bartonellaceae; genus Bartonella; species Bartonella sp. MM97QHHN. Next base: position 7,795 of record NZ_JBHIMS010000085.1, read on the forward strand.
CTTTATAAAATTTACATTGAATAGCCACATATCCCTCTTGATTGCGAAGCTTTGCCACCAGATCAATGCCGATATCATTTTTATTCCAACCTTCACGCTCTTCAGCCCATTCATAATAGGTTTCTACCTTTTCATATCGTCCATAATGGAGAGGGTCATGCATAAGATATTTTGTCACAAAATCTTCAAACACTTTCCCCCGTAGAGCATTTGATGTTGCCTGTTCACGATAGGATTGTAAAAGGGAGCGTAAAGTGAATTGTTCATTATCAGACTTAATAGATTGAAGCATATTGTAATAAAAATCCCTTGCCTTATGAGATGATTAATATTCATTAAAAGAATCAAAATGAATTTAATTAAATGCATTTAAAGCAAATAACGATAAAAAAGGGAAAAAAACTGCTAAAAAAAGCCGATATTTTTTTCAAAAGGGGTCTTTAAGGCTGCTTATCAACAGCCCATGACATGGAATAAGATCAGCAAAGTAGTGAAATTTGCTATTCATTTCACGTATTCATCAAGATAAATGTACTACGTTCTTTAAAATATCAGAATGAGTATTTTGATAGGTTTTGTCTGTTTTTAACCCCCCCAAAACACCTACAAAACCCTCTTAGATATATATTAAAAATTGTATTTATGTGTTATGTTTAATATAGGTTGTTTATTTAAAAGATTAACTTATTGAAATATAATAACTTTTATTTTTGACTAAAAAAATATATAAAGGGGGGGGTAAAAAGACCCCCCAAAACCCCCATACCCCCCCAAAACTAATGATGGGGAGTGCTTTAAAGGTTCACTGTTATATTGTTTAATGTTTTATAAGATTTCCAAATTGCCTCAGTGTGATGTCTTATGACTTTTCACTAAAGGGTGCCATTCATAACGTATGGTAGGTCGACCGCCTTGGGAGTTATTCTCTCCAGAGATTTCACGAATATAGTTACAACGACATAAAAGCTCTAAAGCTTGCTTAACGGTTTGATTGTCTGTTAAATATTTCCAATCACGTTTATAAACATCCCTTGCTGTAAAAACATCGGGTAAACAATCACAACGCTCGACAATTAATTTTGCACGCTCTGCTGTTAATGTATCCCCCGCCGCATAAAGTCTTTTGGCATGACTTAACAGATAACTTGTCCAACGCAACGCTGTTGTGATGGCATAGAGTCCAATTTCTAAACGACCAGTGTCAAGAAGTTCAAAAATCAACGCAAGACTTGCTATGGTCTTTGGCATTTTTAAAAGATGCGATTGTAAGCTTTCTGAGTAACTACCTCCTTTTGCCTCTTTATGAAGATGCTCTAACCATTCATAAAACTTCACTTGTGCTTCAGCAGAAAAACGCATGATCAGTGGTTGTTCGGGAGAACCTAAGCGTTTATCACGAAAAGAGCGAAATACCCCTTCATACTTTTGCCAGACCTCTTGATTGGGCGGTTTATCAACCAATTGCCACTCTTTATTGTCATCGGGCCAGACAATCATTTGAAAGCGTTGCAATAAACCGTCATCGTTTATTCCACGGTGTATGGCTTGAATGAGCGGAATAATGCGTGAAGGTTGAATGCCTCCAATCATGGATAAAGTGACATAAGGGATAAAAATGGTTCCACGCTCTATACGGTCATAAGTAAATTGATCATCGCCATTAAAAGCTGTTAAATAAAAGGCGCGGTCTGATTGATATTCCTTTCTTTCTAGATTGGCTAAAAAGCCAGCCAATTCATCACGCACCATTAAGAGACCACGGGGGTTTTCTTTTAAGAGTTCCCCAAGCTTTTCAACAGACACATCATTGACAATAGTGTCATCTTCATTTTTACGAGTAGAAACTAAGCGGTGTGCAAAGTGCATTATGCAATCATATTCGCAATATTAGAAAAATAATAATTTATCATTATTTACTGATACGGAGCGCAGTATTGTAGAAAATAATTTTCTTCAATTACAAAATAAATAAAAATACAGTTGATTAAGGAAATTTTTTCTTTGTATGGAGCACACGTAAAATACGCACAACGCCATTTGAAATATCATAAATCATGATATAATTTGGATGTACAATAAGTTCACGTGTATTTACAATTCGTCCTAAACGACCAAGGGTAGGAAATTTAACAAGTTTTTCTACTTTTTCAGATAAAAGTTGATCAAACTTTAAGGCAGCGGAAGGATTATCTTGTGATATGTATTCACGTATCTTTTTGCGGTCAACGTGTGCTACTTGTGTCCAAATTAGCTTCATAAAGTTGATCTATCTAGTTTACTTTGTGTCTTTAAGCGCCATTCTTTTGCTTCTGCTTCGATTTCTTCAGAAGACATTATATCACTTGCATTAGCAGAATTTATCCCTAATTGAACTTGTTCCCGAAACCATAAATCGTATGCACTTTTTTCTTTTTGTTCTTTTACGATATCGCGCATATAATCGCGCAATAATTGTGCACCAGATCTATCACACGCCTTTGCTGCTTTGGAAAATTCATTTTTTAATACATCATCGACGCGAAAGGTAAATGTTGTCTCAGCCATTTTACGACCACTTAATGTGTTACAAAGTAGTTCTAATGTAATGTATTTTTACTGTTTCTTCAATAGGTACTATTAGAATAGATATTTTATATCTATTTTGCATTTTCATAGGGTTGAAAGGGACGCCCATAAATCAACGGGCTCTGATAACAACCCAGACAAAAGAGCCAGACCGGTTTCAATGCCTTCACAAATGACCAGATGTTTTGGATTGGCTTGGCTTAAATGCACCCCACCACCCGTTACAGATCCCAACATGGCTTTTGCTGGTTTTTGATCTGTTTTGCAGCCATTGTCTTTTAAAAAGGTTCTATGAATGGCAAAGGAACCAGCCCCCTTAACAAGAGCAATCAACGCGGGCAATGTACCCCCAGAGGGGTGTAGACATTTGTCGTAAAAGCGTAAATCTGTAGGCAAATCACATGTAATACCCCGCATACGTAAATAGGTTTCTGCTAAAGTATTTTTGATTGGTTGGCTTTGTTGCCAAATTGCTTTTGCTCTTTCTGCTTTCCTTTTTGCTTGTTTGAGATCAGCACAAAACTGTTTTGAGAAAGAGAGCGTATGATCATAAGCTTGTTTTCCAAGCAATCCAATTCTAATAAGCGCTTGTATGATCTCTCTAAAAGAGCAGCCAGCATAACAATAGAGTAAAAGACGCCCATCATGTCCATTGGCAAGGGATAAGCTAGGCAGCCTATCATCATGAGCAGGGCAATGAGCAAGTCCATAACGCCCATGCCAAACCCCGCGCAAGGCACGTGTGATACCTTGCGCATTCTTAAAAGAACACATCATTGTAAATCCTATAACGTTGCGTCACAGGACGGATTGTGCTATCTCTAGGGTGATGAGTTTGAGAAAGCCTTGTCCGTCCTTACGTGACAAGGTTTTTTTTATGCCGCGTCACTTTGACGTTGCTGTTTTGCTTGCTCGATGACATTGATAAGATCCGATTGTAACCAACGGGACAAAAAACCAAATTTTAAAGGTTTTGGGAGAGAGCCATTGGTTACATGACGGCGGAATGTTGAGACACTCATATGAAGCAATTTTGCACTTTCACGGTCTGTCAAAAGAATATCATTTTCTGTCATACTAAAATCCTTTCTATCAAAAAATGGTAACAAATCATAACTATTTATTAACCACATTTTGGTTCATTTAGAAAGATGTTTTATTCATAGAAAACAATATTTTATCATATAATTTCTTATGTGATAATTTATGAGTCTTATTGAGAGAGAATGAGAGAGAAGAGAGAGAAAGTTATCCACAGATCATGGGGTTATTCACCCCATATCTTAAGATTGACCCGTGACATAAGCCGCCCATTTATCCATATAGACACGGCGCTGTTCTAAATAATCAGTACGACGATAGGCACGCTCTACTTTGCCGCCAACTGTATGACTTAGAATGGTTTCAGCGACCTCATAGGGAGCATCGGTTGTTTCAGCAAGCCAATTGCGTAAACTAGAACGAAAACCATGCGGGCAGGCTTCAAGTTTATTGTCTCTCATATATTTTGCCATACAATTCTCAGCAAGGGGAGCACGACCGGAAAAAGACAGAATGAAATTACTTTTGGAAATACAACGGGCTTGTTTAATCACTTTTAGCGCTTCAGATGATAGAGGTACGCGAAATTCTGTTGTAGCGTCACGCAAACCTTTCATATTCTCAGCAGGAATAGTCCATACATCATCTTCAATCTGATCTTCACGAATATGACGCAAAGGGTTGGTACGAACGCCTGTCAGGATAAGCAAGCGCAAAGCCAGTTGTGTTATGTTTTGTGTTTTACAGAGTAACTGATAAAAGGCGGGAACATCTTTCCAATCCATTGCAGGTCTATTAGTGGTTTTATGACGTTGTTTACCTAAGAGCGCGCGTGCTTTTTCTGTTGCTTGTAAATCAACATCTAACCCTAATGCAGCCGCATGTTTGAGACAAAGATTAAGACGATTTAGTGCTTTCTCTGCTGTTGCAGCTTTTGTATGCCAGATAGGAGCAAGGGTATTGCGTATCTCTGTTTGTGTAATCTCTGAAACGGGCAGACAGCCCAATTTAGGGAGAATATGAAGGCGTAATGGTAAAAACCAATCACAAGCTTTACCATCTCTTTTTAATTCAGCTTTACGGCTTTCAAAAGCATCTAAAGCAATGTTTTTTAAATAATGAAGATTACGCATTGCCTCACGCTTTTGTTTATCGCGTTCTTTAATGGGGTCACGACCCTCATGTAAAACAGCACGCCATTGGTTTGCCAATTCACGGGCTTTTTTTAAAGAGACATGTCTTAAGGCGCCCAAGCCCATTTCACGGCGCCGACCGTGAATGGTATAACGATAAAGCCATTGAGCACCACCATCTTTACGCTTATGGAGGATCAAGCCGGCACCATCATTATATTTGCCAGCTCCCAATGTTGCGACAGCCCTTGCGTTAAGACGATTCATAAGAACCATTTTCATTCCTTTCTTATACAGTTTTACCCACACGCCAGCCCCGCTTATGCCGTGCAAGCAAATGGGTTTGTTTGATTCAATATAAACAGACTTGAAATGAGAGAATCTTACGTTATTCGAGACTCTCATTCAACATACAAAACAGTGAATTATCATTATAAATCAGTGTGTTGTAGGTTTACGAAAATGCACAAGTTTACGGTTATGCACATGTTTACGGCAATTCTCGTATTTATGGCAAAGCAGAAGTTTTCGATGAACCATGCATTTACGGTCATGCAGAAGTTTACGGTGATGCACATATTTGCGGTGAACCGCACGTTTTTGATAATGCAGAAGTTTATGGCAATGCACAAGTTTACGAAGAGCCACACATTTACGATAGGGCGCGTGTTTACGGCAATGCGCAAGTTTGCGGTGATGCGCATGTTTATGGTCATGCAAAAATTTACGGTGATGCATGTGTATGTTGGGACGACTGGATTGATGGCGATAAAAGAATCTCAACTGGAGAAAAGACCAGATGAAAAAATACGAACTTACTGATGAAACAATTGAGTTTGATGGATACATTACGCTTTACCGCATACGTGCATTAAAAGATTTTGGT
>NZ_JBHIMS010000076.1:0-8476 GCF_042194285.1 Bartonella sp. MM97QHHN
TTTTCCCGAGGCAGCAATAAAGCTATCAATATCTTCTTTCTTGATCTGATGATTTGCACTATAAAACTTACATTGAATAGCAGCATATCCTTCTTCATCACGAATTTTAGCAACCAGATCAATGCCGATATCACGCCCATCTTCCCCATGCTCTTTTGCCCATTCACAATAGGTTTGAACTTTTTCATATTCTTGGCATTGTAGAGGGTCTTGCGTCAAATAAGCAATTACAAACTTTTCAAAAGAAGTTCCTCTATCGCGCGCATTTTCTGTATGATCACGGTAGGATTGTAACAGAGAGCGTAATGTCAGTGGTTTGTTATGAGATTGAAGCATTTATAATAAAACCCCACCGCTTTATAAGCGTTGATCTATCGGTGTCAAAAAACTTTAAATAGAATCTGCTAGATCTATTTAAAACAAATAGCAATAATAAAATAAAAAAAGGGTGCTAAAGACCCACAACCTGCTTAAAAAGAAATTTTATTAAAGGCTACTTATCCACAGCCTATGACATGAGGTAAANGTCAAAACCTATAGAGGTTGTGTTTTGGATATCTTTGACACAAGATTTAAAAGGACCTCGGTATGTTTCTTCTTTAAAAAATTATAAAACAAAAACCCTCAAAGATACTTTGTAAACCCTCTGTTGGTACGATAAGATCTTTGAAGGTTTTAAGAATAACAAAAGATTACAATGGCTTCATTGTTTGATGCTGTTGTTTTTAACGAAAGGGTGCCATTCATAACGTATGGTAGGGCGACCACCTTGTGAGCTATTTTCACTTGCTATTTGACGAATATGATTGGAACGACATAAGAGCTCTAAAGCTTGCTTAACGGCTCTATTATCTGTTAAACTGATCCAACTTCTTTGATGAATATCACGTAAAGTAAAAACATCGGGTAAATGATCACAGGGCTCGACAATCAATTTTGTCCCCTCTGTTGCTAAGCTATCCGCCGCCGCATAGAGCCTTTTGACATGACTTAACAAATATTTTTCCCATCGCAAGGCTGTTTGAAGGGCATCTTTATTGATTTCAAAACGCCCCCCTTCGGTTAATTCAAAAATCAATGCAAGACTTACTATGGTCTTAGGCATTTTCAAAAGATGCGCTTGTAAGCTTTCAGAAAGGTTATTCTCTTTGGCTTCTTTAAAAATCTTTTGCATCCATTCACGAAAGATCTCTTGAGCATCAGCAGAAAAACGCATCACAAGAGGGTGTTCAGGAGAACCAAGGGGTTTATATCATAATGAGAACGTATTAAGCTAAGAGGAGATGCCAAATTCTCAAAGGAGAAGTGCAATGCACCTTTACGAGTTTTTTGGACTTCATGATTTTTTGTACAACATTATGCCCCCCAAGATTATGTGCCCTTAAGCAGCTACAGTCGTTGATACAATATCCTCAGCAAGCATTTGTTCATCTTGCACATATATTTTTAGTATTTTTAATAATTTTTTTTTGGAAGATTTCTTGGTACGGCACGCGATACATCAGTGCTAACGTTCTCTTAAAAAACACCCAGATAATTAATCAGCTTCAAAAAACAACCTTACCAATGAAGTACTAGCTAGAGGGTTGCATGCACAACGCAATAATGGCACACTGATTCCCACAAGCGTGCTTCACATATTGCACGCATAGCCTGTACAGAGTCTACCGCTCCTAAATACTCAAACGTAAAAACGTAATGCTACTGGATCGTATAGTGACCGCAGTTGCACCCTTAAACACCGGTTCCTCCCCATATCATAATGCTTGACAAAAGCATCATGCCATCATAGCAACGGCTTTGCGTAGGGGTCCCACAACATAGTTCTACAAATTGTTGACGCATTGCCAAGCTAACAGTTTTCTTGCCCACCTACGCCAATGAGACCATCACTATCCTCTTTTTGAATCGTAAAACAAAATGATTTCCCATGAGCGATAAACCATCTGCTCAAAGTCCAGCTAGCTCAAACTCATAGCATTCTAAACCTTTAGGCTCGCTCTTCCCCCAAGGGGGCATAGTCAGATATATCACTTCCCTCACCTCTTCACGCGCTGGGATAAAAAAATCTGAAACTACGAGGCAACGCTGCATTTGTATGCAGCGTTGTTGTTAGGAATAAGCTTCTATTGAGATAGTTCTAATGGGAAGCACCCACAGCTAATGGTATAGGGATTAATTTGGATTCTTTCGAAATGCTATATATAAATTTAATGTGCCGCCCCACAACACACCACCAGTAAACCCACTTAAAAGACCAAAAAGAAGGTTAAAATCAAATGCATATTTCAAATCAGGTACAACCTTGAGAAAAACAATCAATGTGAATTTGATGACAAAAGCGATAAGAATAAATGTCAGCGTCAACGGCGTACCAGGCAGAATAATGAAATCCGTTCCCTCTTTGATTTTTAAACGCGCAGTAGCACGCCAGAGCAACCAGCCAACGCCAAAGCCGATCATCAGCCCTGCCAACATTGCGATTGCTCCCCAGCGTGGGAAAGCCAGCTGGTTAATCACATCGCTTGCGCCCAAAAAAAGAAAGACTAACGGCAAGAGAAAAAGGCGGTAAACCTTCGTTTCCCTATCTTTCAATGCGATTATTCCCCTCGCAATGAGAAAAATAAGCAAAATCCAAGCCCATAAAGGGGTTCCGGTCAGAATGTTAAACAATGACATATTATGCTCCATGATGTTTGATGCGATAAAAATATTGCATGATGTTAGGAAGATATTTAGAAAAAAGAATACCAGTACAAATTAAACCCATAGTGATTAACCAAATCTGGGGGGTCCATGTAAAAAAAGCCACTAGAAGACCATTGGCAAAAAAGATGATTACCCAAATCCATGTAATATATTTATTGATGAGATAAAATAGGATATGTTTGCGTTTTTCTTCAGAAACACCAGCACTGGCATAAAAAATGGTAAAGGGTTTCTTTACCAGCAAGCTAATCAATGAAACCAGAGCAAGTGACAGATAGCAAAAAACTGTGGGGTAGTTCAGTAAAAGTGTAGACCATCCAGCGAAATAATTAACAAACAGGACAATAACTGTCAGAATGTTAGTAATCATCACGGGTTCTCCCTGCCGGACAATTTTAATATTCACAGCAATAATGAACAATAAAATCACAGTTAAGATGAGAGAGCGTTCGACCAGAGTTAAAACGTTTCCATTGATAACCCAGGAGTAAATACTCCACGGAATAAAAGAGATTATTATGTTAAACATGACGCATCCTCCTTTTTATATTTGATAGAAAACTTACCGCAAGTGCTTCGTTTTTTAGTTTCCGTATGAATATAAAAAACGCCACCCGGTTCATACTCTGTATCCTGTTTAATGGTCAACTGATAGGTATCTCCCGGATAAACTGCTTCAATGAACTTTACTTTTTTCAGCGCAACAGATGCGATATTTTTCGTACTACCCTGCGTGGCTAAAGCCAGAACCATCTCAATCAATAGTGAACCAGGACATACGGCGCGGGAGGGGAAATGTTCCTCAAAAAGCGGGTGATGCGCATTAAAGGAAAAAGTACAAGAATCTCCGGTTATGGAGGAAATCTTACATAAATCGCCTAGTAATGGAAGAGCGACTTTCTGAGAACACGAGCCAAGGAAGCAGACTTTACTGACCATGATGATTGCCTGCGCAATAACGGCCTTTCCATTGTCATATGTGCTAGCCTTACAGTGAATACGGTAGGCCTCATTAATGCGTTCAATATGTCCTTCAACGCATAACCGATCGCTATCAAAATGGGTGGTAGAGAAAAACTGTTCAACCATAACAGGGAGATAGCGATAAGTGAGATCCGAGTTTTTAGCCACCATGGTGGCGAATCGAACTGAAAACTGATGCAAGGCTTCGAGTAACAAGCCCTGTTTCAAATAGTTATGGGCTAACTCCCAGTGAGAAATATCGATTTGCCCGCAAGCACGCATCGGTGTGGTTAAGGTGATACTCTGACATATACCCAAGAAATTTGGCTCGGTGTGATGCTTTATAGCCATAATTGGGAGACCTTTTTATATCTTTCTCTTAAATCCTTTGATGATAAACCGAAGGAATGAGCGCTAAACCGCGCTTGATAGTGCGCGAGAAGTATCGGCATACGACAAACGAAAAAAGCCAACAATCCCAGCTCAGGAGAAGCCCGATGTTTGCTCATGATGCTTGCAATTAGAAAATCGACATTGGGTTGCAGTCCTGTATTGTCCGAAATAGATCGCACAAGCGAACTGAAGGAGCACATAGGCACCTGAAAGCGTGAAAAAAAGAAATAAACCCGGACATCCCATTGCATAATCGGGTGACCAAACCTTGGCCAGGGTTTGTCTTTGCAATAATGCGTTACCGCTGCCTTAAGATTCCCGGCTTCAATCTCATGGAGGACACCAGAAAGTCGCATGATAGCATATTTGCAGGCTCCCATATGCGCGGGGCCAATGGCACAAAACCCACCGATTAGTGCAGAAATGACGTCGCTCTTGGTACTGATAATAAATCTTACCATGGTGGTTGTGGGTGTCACAATACCAAACCCGCCCAGCAGTAGAGACATGCACCCGCAAAGCACATCAATATCCCAGTCGGAAGAAGCTTCCTTGCTAGTTAATACTAACCAAAAAGCAAGCTCCAAGGTATTGCAATTTTCGATCGCCGGCAAATCGGAAAACTGTTGGGAAGAGCACGCCAATGCAATAATCCACGGCATCAGCAAGATAATTTTAAGACAACAACCGTCGCTTACGGGAGCCATGACCTTACCCTGAGCCGCCGAAACCTCAACTTGCGATAATAACATCATAGATCGCTGCGTTAAACTCAAAGATGGCAATACATTGATCAGTTGATGCATCGCCTGCAGTTCGGCGTTAGTATTCTGAATCAGCAGATCCATCTGTTCTTCATTAAAAAGGTTGCCGGTCAGTACAAACCATGCGTTCTGCAAATAACGGTTTTCATCGGCAATATCAATCAAATTACATCCACGAATAAACAATGCGTTATTATCTAAATCATAATTATCAATAACATCATCTGACATGATTTACTCCTGCTGCTCCGGTGACACGCTATAAAACCTGATGTTGACATTTATCGTATGCGAATTCCCTGATACAATTTCATTACACAAATTATCAAGTTGCATTACAGGACTCCCTTGCGTCATAAACTAGCAGGCATTTCCCTCTGGATGAGAAAAGCAAATCGCTATATTCGACGATGGTGACATTAATACGTCCGCGCTTTTTCATATAGGCTTCATAAATATCCGGCAAATGATAGATTTCCTCAGTTAGTTCGGACAAATCAAGGTCGTGAAATACTTCGCAGCAGATTTTAATATCCATAATCTCTTGTCTATCCGCGGATAAAGACAATACAATTTGAACAATTACATCGGGCAACCGTCGATTAATAATTTTGAATATTTTTTCATGGCTAATCAAATTTCCCATGAAATTAAAATCAATAGCATTGCGTTTAATACCTTCAAAATAGAGGTCACCATTTTCAACGGATAATGTGCCCATATCGCCCACGGAATATCTGATAAGTTTGCGCGAGGCATCGGGATCCAGTGATGTCACTAGCAGCCCTCTCTTATCTTCATATTCAAAGAAGAAATCATCGCTGAAGAGCTGGTACCGATTAAGCCGCCCTTCGGCGGACATACCAATGAAACCGCACTCCGACAAACCATATAAACCAATTATCCGCAGATCGTCGCCCAGCATCTCGCGCAGATAGTTTTCATGCACGCTCAGCATCGATTCACCGGTAAAGACCACTTTTTTAATTGCCAGTGGAACCTCAAGGCTGAGCATGGCTTCAACGAACTGAACGATGGTGCTGGGCACACCAAACAGTACCGAGAGCCGTATTTCAGCCAGAAACTCGAAATGACTCTTCAGCAGCAGAGCAATATCGCCAACCGGCACAACATGTGCACGGCAATTTTTTAAAATTTCACACGCCAAGTAGTGTAAAGATGAAAACAGATTAATCGTAAAAAGGTTGCCAACAATATCCCCTGGGGAAAAAACCTGCCGCGCGCGCAGGTTACGAATTAAATTGCGCTCTGATGAGCTGATCCCTTCCTTACAGAATTTTAAACGAACGTTGGCCATTTTCATCGCCCCAGTGATGCCGCTTGTAGCACTAATCAGCATCGGTAAGTGTTCACCCGCAGAGTCCACTTGAGTCAAAGAACCTCTATCACCAGTGGTCGAATAAACGCGTGTACTTATCCTAACCAAATCGCGGAAAGCAATGTAATCGAGTGCATGGCAGCCAGTTATTGCCGTTATACGTGGTTGCATTTTTGCATACATTTCAGCACAGAAATAATCCATGATAACTCAGACCTTTTTAATGAAAATTGCACAACCCAGAGCTGCTAGACCTTCTCCACATGCCACTGTCCAGCTCATCTCACTAAGATCGCAGCCATATAAAAAATCGGTGATACCGGCTAATGTAAATTTTTCTTCTGTGAACATAGCTGCCACACCGCATTCACGACGTGATTGGTTAAAAACACCCAGTGCTGTTTCTTCTGCATCAGCTAGGGGTTCATGGATGATAATACGACCGCCGCGATCTAAAACACGGCACAACTCCTGTAATCCTTTTTTAGGTTCAGCCCAGTGATGAATTACGGAACGGGCATAAATCATTGAAAAGGAGTTATCGGGAAACGGTAAATTGCTGACGCTGTCTTCAATAATGTTGAATGCATGCTGGTATTTTAACTCCGTACATTTTTTAACACAAAACTGAACCATACGGGGATCAATATCAAACCCGTAAAAGGAATAGTCTGTGAGTTTTTGGAAGCGGTAAAGCTTGAAAAGCATGTAGCCAGTTCCCATGCCAATATCGAGAATTTTTTTCTTCGCAGAAGTAACACCAGATGCTTCTTCCAGAATTCTTTATATCAAATACGCATTCCACGATGATGTACCTTCAGTAGCATACCTTTCATAGTGCTCAGGGGTGATATTTACCAGTAAATCATTCATCACATATTTCTCTAAATGAAGCTAGTTATGGCATTGCCATAAACTCGTTAAAAACTAACTGGGTATAGAAACGGTTACGTCCTCATATAAGAAGTCATCTAAAATAATTGATTGCAAACATGCATCCAGCAAAACAACGGTTATCACAGATTGACAAAGATAATAGCAGTTACAAATAAACGTCATCCCCTTAAACACAAATGTATTCCCAACGTACCGAAAAACACATCGCGTCCTGTCATGTTCAACTAAAAAATAATCATTTATATCAAAAGTACACGCCGAGATGGCGCATAATGCCTTATACAAGCTCTCCATGCAGCTAAATATTGTGGTGCATAGCCGATTATCCAGCACCTGCCCTGCTGGAAAGTCCGCGCATTTTTCACAGTAATCTAGCATAAATGGCCTCGGTAGTTTTTTTTCTCAATAAATTCGATATCAACCCCGACAGACTGAATCCGCGGATCATTATTAAGCAACATAATACTTTTACTCCGTCCATGGCTCACAGAACTGTGTGACATCTTTACATCTGGCAAAATCCGTTTAAATATATCGATAAAAAGTACCTTCGCCATTTCACGTTGCAATATCATTCTCGATGTACGTCTCGTCGATACAGGCAAATAACGATGAAGCCTATCAATAGCTAAAAATAGGTATAAAAAGAATGGCTCACAATGCACAGATAATTATTTGCACGACGATTAACATACACTCTGCTCATATCATGAGCTTTATCTACATGGTACATTTTATTTTCCCTGTATTTGTCGTGGCAATTTTTCTGATATTTACTTTAAATGCATACTGATACCATTTATCAGTCAATAGTTTAGTAATGACTTTAACCTGCTCACTATTTGCCGACATATCAAGGTTGAGATAAAGATCGCCGTTCTGTGCTTTTGAAAAGTAATGTCTTAAACATCCGGCATACTTAATAATGTCATTTGAAATCAGTTGAACTGGGATAAACTTACCATTGTGTTTAAATTCATTAACGGCTCTGGCTATCCAGTAATAGCATTCGGATCCATCTTTAACAAACAGGTCGCCGGAATCAAACCATTCATCACGCGGCTTTAATTGCAAGAAACTATCAACATAACCATCACACGCGAAAGGCGTTTTATAAAACAAACAAGGCATTGATTTATAATGATAATATATCGTTATTCATATTGAATGAGAGTCTCGAATAACGTAGGATTCTCTCATTTCAAAGCTGTTTATCTTGAATCAATCAAAACCATTCGTTTGCACGTCACAAGCCGGCTTGTTACTTCATAAGCGTAAAGATGGAGGTGCTCAATGGATTTTACGGTATACCCTTCACGGACGTCGTCGTGAAATGGGCTTGGGAGCGTTGCGAGATGTTTCTTTAAAACAAGCCCGTGAATTGGCAACTAGGTGGCGGGCTGTTTTACGT
>NZ_JBHIMS010000106.1:0-1033 GCF_042194285.1 Bartonella sp. MM97QHHN
TTTTCCCGAGGCAGCAATAAAGCTATCAATATCTTCTTTCTTGATCTGATGATTTGCACTATAAAACTTACATTGAATAGCGGCATATCCTTCTTCATCACGAATTTTAGCAACCAGATCAATGCCGATATCACGCCCATCTTCCCCATGCTCTTTTGCCCATTCACAATAGGTTTGAACCTTTTCATATTCTTGGCATTGTAGAGGGTCTTGCGTCAAATAAGCAATTACAAACTTTTCAAAAGAAGTTCCTCTATCGCGCGCACTTTCTGTATGATCACGGTAGGATTGTAACAGAGAGCGTAATGTCAGTGGTTTGTTATGAGATTGAAGCATTTATAATAAAACCCCACCGCTTTATAAGCGTTGATCTATCGGTGTCAAAAAACTTTAAATAGAATCTGCTAGATCTATTTAAAACAAATAGCAATAATAAAATAAAAAAAGGGTGCTAAAGACCCACAACCTGCTTAAAAAGAAATTTTATTAAAGGCTACTTATCCACAGCCTATGACATGAGGTAAAATCAGCAAAATAGTGAATTTTGCTGTTCGTTTCACGTGTTCATCAAGACAAATGAACTATGTGCTTTTAAGATATCATAATGAGTATTTTGATAGGTTTTATGAGTCACTAAAATAGTCTATTTTGTCAGTTTAATTTACTGACACAAACTGACAAATATATATTATGGATTGTATTTAAGGTTGTATTGTCGATATAGGTTGTATCATTAAAATGCTAACATATTGAAATATAATGTTTTTAATTTTCTCTCATTTAAAAAAATAATATAGGCTCTAAAAAGAACTGACAACACTGACAGCACTGGACAAAACTCTTCTGTTCAGATCATTATCTTTGGAGAAAGGTTGCTTAATGCGCTGTACAGAGAGTTTTGCCTATTTGAGTAGAAAGTTTTAAAAGAGATTTCTTATTGTTTTATGCTGTTGTTTTTGACGACAGAATGTGCTTGATAGCACGATGTCTCGTTTATATGCGTGTTGAGTGGTTTAGAGGAGCTGGAGAGTGA
>NZ_JBHIMS010000029.1:0-24425 GCF_042194285.1 Bartonella sp. MM97QHHN
GAGATGATTAGCGAAGCGCAAAGAAAAGAAAATGCTACTGTTGTAGACAAATGTTAGAAAATCCTATTCCCTAACTTTTATTTACGCGTCCCTCACAGTAAAAAAGCTGTATAAATACAGCAAGTTATTTTTACATAAAACTTACATGTTATCCGTAAAGGGTATAAGGGTAAATCCATTGAGCCCGCCATCTTTACGCTTATGAAGAAGCAAGCCGGCGCCATCATTATATTTGCCAGCCCCCAATGTTGCGACAGATCTTGCATTAAGACGGTTCATAAGAGCCATTTTTTAATCCTTTCTTATACAAATTTGATCCACACATTCATCCCGCTTTTGACGTGCAAGGGAATGATTTTGATTGATTCAAGATAAGCAGGTTTGAAATGAGAGAATCTTACGTTATTCGAGCCTCTCAATCAACATACAAAACAGTGAATTATCATTATAAATCAATGTTTGCCTTATGATAGAGTTGGTGTAGNCCTCTCAATCAACATACAAAACAGTGAATTATCATTATAAATCAATGTTTGCCTTATGATAGAGTTGGTGTAGCATTGAGATTTTAGAGGGAAAATATGCCTTTAAGACTTTATAACAGATACTAAGTCTTTAATAGCAGGTATATTAAATGTACATCATTTAAAATAAATAGAGCGTCCATAGAGAAAAGGGGGGCCGCTCTTTAAATACGGATAAATACTTATTCTGTTGTGCTGTAAAACGCTATTGTTTGCGGGTGTGGTGATATAAGACATAAAACTTTATACATGGGGTGTTTTGATAAGAGAGTGTGATGAATATTCAAGGGAGGGCTTGTTTATATAATTTTGTGAAAGGAACCATATGAAATGGGAAGCTGAGAAGGAGCTATTTTTGAAAAGGCGGATCGTTTATAAACCGGTTTGAGGAGGGGGGCATCCTTTTGGGGTGTGGGGAGAAAGACAAGAATAGGGTGTGTAGCACTTTATAGCTATGCTTTTAAAGCGTTTTAATTTTGATCACAAATTAAGTTTAAAATCGCTTTCTGCTTGACAGATGTGAGGACTCTAAAACTTTTTAAAAGCAAATATTCCTCTTTGCTCGAGGCGATTTCATCATAATGGTACGGGGTGTTGTCTTTTTTGATGATATCAGTGTAAAAAAAGGCAAGTGGAACATTCAAAATATCGGAAATTTCCTTTAAACGCCCTGCGCTCACGCGATTTAAGCCTTTTTCATATTTCTGGATTTGTTGGAAAGTGACACCTAAATGATGCCCTAATGTTTTTTGAGACATTTTTAGCACTTTTCGCCTAAAGCGAATTTTTTTGCCTACAAAAAGATCAATATTAAGATTTTGAGCTTGCATTTTCCCCCTCCAGGTGCGAGCGCCCTCGCATTGGTATTCCGGGAGCTTGAAAACACTGAACCCTAGTCAGCATTTTGCTTTTAGTGCTTGGAGCACCTGGACATAGCAAAATCTCCCGGAATTCCGGGATACCCACATAGTGGGTTTATTTTTACGCTAGGGTTTCGGGTTTTCAAGACCCCTTTTGATCGTTGCGTATGCGATCAAAACATTTTTCGATTCATAAAGTAATTTTAGGAGATTGGCAATAAAAATAGTTTTTCTTGAGACGGATAGATTTTTTTAAATAGGAGGTTGTTTGCCTTTCAAAGTTTTAAGGTTTGCTTACTCAACTCATGACATCAGATATGCATTTTACGAAGGTAAAGCTTGGTTTTTAAGCTCAAGGCACCGCTTACGGTATTGCTCTTAACCAATAACCAAAATGGCTTGTTTTGATGCGTCTGAGATATCATGATGATAGGGGAAAGCTTTTATGAGTAAAGAGCCCTCATGCAAAATAAACTCAAAACATTATAGATCTGATTGTTGTATGTTCACATGTTTGTTTTAGAAGATATTTCTCAATGTTAGCGCCTATTTTACAATGGTGCTTCGTAAAGTATGTAGCGTAAAAGCCTCTATGAATGGGATAAAAGCTATATTGCTATCTTTACTGAAAAAAAGATGCTCGGACGGCACATACTCTCTGCCAGTTCAAAATATTACGACAGTTTTTGCCTTGAAAGGGAGCATAAGAGCTATTTTTTCTTTCTTCACGTGTTTTTATCTGTACGCTCTCTGCTTATAATGTGTAAGCGAAAAGGTTTTGATTGATTCAATATAAACAAATTTGAAATGAGAAAATATATTGGGCTTTCTCATGATGCATGTTTTTAAGAGGGGGATACGTTTATTTTCTCAGTGAAGAATTTGAGTATTTTAGATAAAAAACTCTATCAACGTCGTTGTTGTTAGAATTAAAATTTTTATGAGAAAAATGAGCATTGGGGAATGATAAGCTTTTGCTATCAAGCATTTTAGAATTTTGCACAACTTAATGATAACTTAGTTATTTTATCATTTCTTATGATCTCTATAGACGATAAAAAGTTGGGATATGGTTTGAGAAAGCAGATGACACAAGTATTATCTTTCGGTAAGTAGTTTTGAAGTAAAAGACAGCTTTAAATGACAAATAGAGATAGGTGCTCCATGAATGAACTTACCCATATTGAGACTATTATAGCGCATTATGATGCTGTTTTTTGTGATGTGTGGGGTGTTGTGCATAACGGTGTACATGCATTTGAACCAGCGTTGAAGGCGTTGTATAAAATCCGACAAATGGGAAAAACTGTCATTTTATTAACCAATTCTCCTCGGCTACGGGAAGATGTTGCTGCTCAATTACAAAGCATGAATGTTCATAGCGACTATTATGATGCCATTATCACTTCAGGGGATGTAACGCGCGATCTTATTCAGACTGCTCCACGTAAAGTTTTTTTCATTGGTTCACAACGTGATTTGGTGCTGTTTGAAGGGTTAGAGTGTGAATTTGTTGAAGAATGGGAGGCTTCTGTTGTCGTCTGTAGCGGTTTTCTTGAAGATTTTGACGAAGAACCCTCTGCTTATGAGGAGATGTTTCGTCGCATGCGGTCGCGGAATTTACCTTTTATTTGTGCGAACCCAGATGTGATTGTCCATTATGGAAATAAAGAATTTTGGTGCGCTGGTGCATTGGCTCGTCTTTATCAACAATTAGGGGGGGAAGTGCGCATTGCTGGAAAACCTCACGCGCCTATTTATGAATGTGCCTTTGAAAAACTTCAAAAAATACGGGGAACAGTAGAAAAAAGTAAAGTTTTAGCTATTGGTGATGGTCTTTTAACGGATATTAAGGGGGCGGCTCACTTTGGTCTTGATGCCCTTTATATTATGGGGGGGATTCATCATTATGATTATACGCAAAAGGGTGTGGTTGATAAGCAAGCTTTGCATTCTTTTCTTGAACATCATGGTTATAAACCACAAGCAATCATGTGGGCACTTCAGTAATGACTAATTTTTTGCGTCTTCAGGGAATTCATATGTTTCCCTCGGCTTGGCGGGGAGCAGTGTTGGCACTTGGAAATTTTGATGGTGTTCATTGTGGGCATCAGGTGGTGTTGCAAAAAGCACTTGATTTCGCGCGTATAAAAAAGAAACCATCTGTTGTTTTAACGTTTGAACCCCATCCAAGAAGTTTTTTTCAACATTCAGCTCCTGTCTATCGTTTGACAGAGGCAGCTGAAAAAGCTGAAATTTTTAAAACCCTTGGTTTTGACGGCGTGATTGAACAGCCCTTTGATGCACAGTTTGCCGCTCTTTCAGCGGACGAATTTATTAAGTCGTTTTTAAAGGAAGTTTTTGATGTTTCAGTTGTGGTGACAGGCGAAAATTTTCAATTTGGTCATCAGAAAAGTGGAAATGTACATCTTCTTTGCCAAAGGGGAGAGAAATATGGATTTGAGGTTGTGCAAGTTCCTTGCGTTGCTCGTCCTCAAGAGTCACAATCTTTGATCATTTCCTCGAGTTTTATTCGGCAACTTCTCTCACAAGGGGAAGTGGACAAAGCAGCCCATTTGTTAGGGTATCACTATCGGATACGCTCCAATATTATTCAAGGTGAAAAACTTGGACGTCTTTTGGGATTTCCTACCGCTAATCAAATGTTGCCTCCCCAAGTTCGTTTGGCTCATGGTGTTTATGCGGTACGTTTGCGTCGTGCGAACGGTGTTTTGTATGATGGTGTTGCAAGCTTTGGTTGTCGTCCAACGGTTGTTAAGGATGGGGCGCCCCTTTTGGAAACCTATTTGTTTGACTTTAACGACGACCTTTATGGGGAAAGCTGTACCGTTTCTTTTTTCCAGTTTTTGCGAGGACAAGAAAAATTTGATGGACTTGAACCTTTGATTGCGCAAATGCATCGTGATGAAAAGAAAGCAAAAGAAATTTTAAAGACAGTACAACCATTATCAAAGTTGGATAGGCTGCTTACTTTTAAAAATATGTCCTAAACTGATCTGAAAAAGAGAGAAGAGCCGTAAAAATAGCACTTAAAGTGATTATAATCACAAAGATATATTCCAAAACATCGTGGAATATATGTTTTTTCCGTTGTTGAGAGGGAGAATCGAATATCTGAAGATCTGATTTTGGCATCATTTTTTTCAAAGTTAACTTTATGGTTTTTGTTGTCATTCAAAACTTTACTGCTTGTTTCTTTCTGATCCGTTAAAACTCATCATAAAAGATGCAGTAAAGAATAAGCACCCAGCCTATTTAGCAATAATAGACGTGAAGAGGGAGAAAGGCTGTTTTTAAAATTTCTTGCGATTTTAAGCTTATAGTTTGATAAAATTTAATTGATGACTTTTTTTATTTTAAAAGTTTATTGTTTCTTCTTTCTAATTTGTTTTATTATATCATTTATGCCGTATCATCGTTTATGATGAGAGTTGGTTCGTGTAACCTTACGCATGTGATATTTTGTATTATGTGATGAATATTTTTAAAAAAGGTTTGTTTGTCAAGTCTCGTAAAGAAGATCAGTGGTTAGCAGCAGTTTTCGTGCTAACCAATCACGTAAAAGAGAATGAAGCTGCTGGAAGATGCTTTAACTCTCCTTTCTCTTGTATATTGTGATGGGGAATGCATATTAAGGAGACTGCGAGTGATTGCAGATAAAAAGAAATCATTGCGAGAAGCAGGTGTATTTGTTTCAAAATTTCTAATGCTTTTGATGGATAAAGGCACAATTTTGTTGTCGTAATACGTCAATCTTTTAGATTCTCAAGCTAAGAACTATCCATATATTTCCTTTGTCCTTCACAAATGTAAAGCCTATAATGCAAAGAAAAGGCAGTCTTGTAAGGATATGAAAACACAAAGCCAATAATGTTTTGTTGTTTTTTGATAGAAGTATTGGATAAAAGTTAGAACATCTTTCCAATCTATGTTCGGCCTATTCATGACTTTATGGTGTTGTTTTTCTCATAAAACTTTTTCTTTAGTGTTCCTCAATGCGAGCAGTATGTTTGAGATAAAGATTAAGGCGCTTTAATGCTCTCTCTACTGTTACAGCTTTTGTATGCTAGATGAGGAGAGCCCTATTGCATTATCCATTTGCGTATTCTCTGAAATCAATCTGCAGCCTTATTGGGGAAAATATGAAGTTATCAAGGGAAAAATCAGTCCAGATGACTGTCTTTTTTAAATTCGGCTTTGCTACTTTCAAAAGCGTCCAGAGCAATATCTCTTAAATCATGAAAATAACAGTTTCAGGCTTTTGTTGTTCTTTGAATAGGATATCAGATCTCACAGGTAAAATAAAATGTTGGAATATCCTTGTTTTGCTAATTTATGCACTTCTTTTAAAGAAATATCTCTCAACGCTTCTCATATTTATTTTCATGATGGCTCTCATGAATGGTATCATGCATGTTTCGTTGAGCGCTATCGTCTTTATGCCTAATAAAAGAGCAATCCGACACCACCAGTTATATTGACAAGCCTTCAGTGTTGTACAGTCTTGGCTATTTGAGAGCGTTTATGAGAGTTTGTTCTTAACTCGTTTTATTTCACACGAATACTTCCTGCTTGTGACATGCAAGAAACACGCTTTTGATTGCTTCACTATAAATAGACTTGAGAGAATCTTACGGCATTAGGATTTCTCACTCAACGTGCAAAACAATTAATTGTTATAAATCAATATGTTGTAGTTAACCATAGATTATGGCTTACGGCTTTTTTTATAAAATACTCTGCATGCCTTTTATTCGGAATATGGGGTTTTCTTAGTGGTTTTACTGTCGTTTTAGGTGTCTGTGGCGTACGAATGAGCTCGTATTGGTAAAGGAAGAGAAAAAGAAAGTGGAGCAGTGATAAAAGGTGGGGTAAAAATAAATTTTCTTGATCATCATATGAATTTTCACGCATTTTTATGGCTTCGGGTGTGTATGCTCGTTGTATATTGAGGAGCAAAGCTTGTTTGTAGAGTTTTATGAAGTGGCAAGCCAAGGGAAAGGTGCAAGACAAAGATTATTGACAGATTGTTTTTTACAAATCGATGTGTATTTAAGAATCTTCGTCTTTTAAGGTGCGGAGGAAGTGTGTGAACCCTCTGTTTAAAGACGCGCTAAACGATAAAGATGCAGCGAGCGTGCTCCGTGATGACAATAGGCAAGAAGAGGCAGAGAGGCTGTTTTTAAAATTGTTTGCATGGCTTCAACAGCTGACTTTTCTATAGTTGGAGGAGAAATGGGAATGTGATAGGCTTTTATGCCATATTCATTTGCGACCGTTTTAATGCTAGAAAAGTCAGGTTGATGGAGCTCTTCGTGATCGGGGCGGTTACAGATAATTGTTTTAAAACCAGCTTGTGCCAATGTTTTGATATTTTCTATGCTAATTTGGGCGCTGATAAAAATATCAGGTTCAATTTGTTGTAAATTCATTTTTATTTATTCCCAATTGCACGATCTTCACGATGCCCTCTGGTCTAGTATATAGAAAGAACATAATGAAGGTAAGTTTTTCAGTGGCATCTTAACAAAAATATTCTTTTTGTCGAGAAGATCTATTTGGGAAAAATGAGCTGTAAGATGCAAAATATCTCATTCCGCAACATGTTCGTTATGCGATCTTATAAAAGATGGATGTTTGGTCTTTATGGATAATCTATAGTGTTTACTCAGCATAGACATTTCATTGTGTTGTTTGTTTACGCGCTTGCTAGAGGTATCCTTACTTTTCTTAAGCCCATTTTACTCTGTCGAGAGTCAAAGAGTATAAAATTCATGGATCACCACCCTTTTTACACTTATGAAGCAGGAAGTCGGCACCATTATTATATTTTCCAACCCCCAATATTGTAATAGTTCTTGGTACTTGAGATTCTGCATAAGAAGCATTTTAATCCTTTCTTGTACAGTTTTTACTCACACGCTAGCCCCGCTTGTATGTACAAGAGATATGATTTTGATTAATTTAATATAAGAGGCATGAAATGAGAGAATCTTCCTGATTTCAGCTCTCTCATTCAACGTACAAAACAATGAATGCTTCTTATAGTTTGTTGTATATTCAGAGTGGAGCTTATTTGTAGAGTTGCATTAAGTGGATTGCATGAAGGGAGAAGCCCAAATGGCAGGCGCGAGATAAGAAACTGGATCATTTACATAGCATTGTTCACAGATCGACATGGATTTAAGAATCTTCGTTTTAGGGCGGGAGAAGAAGAGCGTGTCTTTTGTTTAGATTTATTTTTGTTATTTTCAAGAACATCATCTTCATAATGTTTTGCTCATGCTAAAAGAATATTATAAAGACAAAATTGCGGACTATTGTTATTTATCCTAAAAATGGGAAAAATGGTTATTTTGCACGTATTGGATGCTTGTTTCTTTTATTACTTTCTGTATAATCGTAAAAACGATAATGCTGAAAGGCGTAATAAATGATCATTGGACTTTTGAATCAAAAGGGAGGTGTCGGAAAAACGACATTGAGTGTTAATCTTGCGGCCAGTTTTGCGCGTACCGGTGCACGGGTATTGCTTATTGATGTTGATCCACAGGGGAGCGCATTGGATTGGGCTGCTGCGCGTGAAGATGCACCTTTGTTTTCGGTTATTGGTTTACCGCGTGCAACGGTTCACAAAGAGATTACACAGATTGGTCATGGTTATGATCATATTATTATCGATGGTCCTCCGCGTGTAACTGATCTTGCTCGTAGTGCTCTTATGGCTTCGGATTTGGTGCTTATACCTGTTTTGCCTAGTCCCTATGATATTTGGGCAGCGGATGGAATTGTAAAGCTGATTGACGAAGCACGTGTTTATAAAGAAAATCTTAAATCTGCTTTTGTCATTAATCGTAAAATCGTCAATACAGCGATAGGGCGCGATGTGAACGAAGCTCTTGGCATATACCCTGTGCATGTTCTTTCTTCTAGTGTTGCGCAGCGCGTGATTTTTGCAGAAGCAGCAGCACAGGGGAAGGCCGTTTATGAAGTTGATAAGCAAGGACCCGCAGCGGCAGAGATTGAAGCGGTTGCAGCGGAAATCAAGGAGTTAGCACGATGAGTAAAAAAATTAAAATTGGCACAAAACCAACCAATAAATCAATTCCTTTAACAGCGGATGCATGGATAGGAAGCCACAAAGGGAGCATGAGTGGAGGTATGAAGCGCCTCACGATTGATATACCAGAAAGTTTGCATCGGTTGATTAAGGTCAGTTGTGCAAGTCGTGGAACTAAAATAGCTGATGAGGTCCGCGAATTGCTTTCACAAAAATACGGAAAAGTGTAAAAAATGATACGATAATTTCATTGGTTTGAGTGCTTTTTCTAGAGATGATATCGATTGTTTTTATACGAAGTTAATAATAAAAGTGCTCTTCTTTTTTCACGATGGTTGCTTCATTCAAGTTGTTTTTCATAAGGTTCTGTATCATCGCATGAAAGAGCTATGAGTTTGCGAAAAATTCTCCGTTTCAAACTTTTCCCTATAAATGTGATAATCATCATACTACTTGTGATCTTATCCGCTAGATGAGTAGATAAGTTTATTCTTCCATAAAAATTATCTTGATAATGATTTTAAACATCAGGTTATTTTTTTGTTTATTGTACTTAATACATGCGTAAATAATGTAATTAAGAGTAGCCTTGATTATTTTTTTCTGTTATGCAGCAATCCGTTTTATTAAATTATATTCATTGTTTATAAAGGGGGGGATAAAAATAAGTAAAATTTACTGATATTGACGCGCTATAATTTTTCCTAATAAACAAAAGAAGTCATTGAGTATATTATAGAAAATATTTCTTACATTTATATGATTTTATAGTCTTAAATATTTAATGCCAGTTGTAATGGTACGCAAGGCAATAGGCTTTTTTCTTCAATTGGAATGTATAAGATCGCTTTTTTAGCATTTCTATTGGCTTTTAAAAAGTACAGGGGGACTTAAAGCTTTCTTTCTTTTCCGGTGGTTTAGAAATGATAAGAGCGCAATTAGTTGATTAAAAGCTGTATTCTTTCGTTTGCAGAGAATTTGCAATGGATATAGGCATGACGAATTTTGGGTAAGATATCGTGCTGCTTCTCGTTACCAAAAGGTTCTTGAAGGAAAAGAAATGATTAAAAAGCTTTTTGAGAATGTCAAGATATCAGAATTTTTACTGAAGTTTTAACACTTCAAATACAAAGAGCTGCCGTGCAGATAATGTTACAAATGCAAGTCTGATAAATGAAAGAGGCTCTTATGATTTAACATGTTTGCGTTGGAAGTGTACGTATTTGCAAAGGAAAATTAGACGCAAGGTCACAATATAGGAGGGGATGTGAATCCAAAGATATTGTTAATAAAATATAAAACAAAGAGAGGGGTTAAATCATGAACAAGATCATTATAACAGCGCTACTGCTTTGCGTGGGACTTGCTGTTACTGGTTGTGAAAAAACTTATAGTGTAAAAGAATTTAAAACAAATGAAAAATTATACGAGGAATGGGCAAAGAAATGTGAGAAGGATGATTCACCGCTCAAATCCTCTCAAAATTGTAAAAACCTTCGACAAGCATATGTAGAACTTTTTTTAAGGCCCTAAATTGTGTCCTAAACTTTGTAAATTTGAAAAAAGGGGAATTTTATTGATGAATAAAGCCATTATTACAGCATTGCTGGTTTGTACTGGACTTGTCGTTGCTGGTTGTGAAAAAACTTATAGCGTATCGGAATTTAAGAAGGATCCCAAATTACTCGAGCAATGGGCAATGAAATGCATGATATCAGAGGATTTAGATTCTCAAAATTGTAAAAACGCAGATAAAGCGTATCGTGAAGTTCATGCCCGAGATTGGCCTGGTTCAAGCTTTGTACATGATGACGAGAAAAAAACTGAAGAGAAAAAGGAAGGGAATTAAATCATGAATAAAGTCATTATTACAGCATTACTGGTTTGTACTGGACTTGTTGTTGCTGGTTGCGAAAAAAACTAAATTTAAGAAAGATAAAACATTACTCGAAGAGTGGGCAAAAAAATGTGAAAAGCTGGATCAATCTTCTATGGAGAAATCTAAAAATTGCCAACATGCCAGACAAGCATATATGGAACTGATGTTTGGCATTAATTAAAAACATACAATTCAATAAATAAGGAATTGTTTAGTTCTTGATTCTATTACCTTTTTAGGCTCTCTCTAACTTTTAGAGAATCTTTTTATGGCTTCAAGAATTAGTCGTTTACGATCAGTACTCTTTGTGTAAACGGATGCTATACTGTCATTGTTAAGCCCAAAAGTGCTTTCAATTGTAGATAGTATTGCCTCCCAATGAGTTGTTATGTGTTACTGCTAATTTTTTAATGTTTTGGTTACATGTATTTAAAATATTGAGATTAAATCTATCTTTGGGGTGTTTTTTTTGCGTTTATCACAAATAAATGTTTCATCACACTAAGATCGTCTTTAAGTGTTGCGGCTAATTTCGGAAAAATTAGGAGGAAACATTTGTTTGGAAATTACTTTCTCTGTTTTAATAAAGAGAAAAACATTCTGAATAGAATTATTATCGTTTCATACTCAAATGTTTTTCTCAAACTATTTTTAAAAAATTTCTTTTGATTTGAGAATATTATAACATTAGTTAAGTTGTGAGACAGTTTTGCTAGGACGGTTTTGCCGGATGTGTGAGGAATTGAGCGCTCTCCACATCTTTTCATTTTTCTCCTCTCTCTTTTCTGAGTTTACAAGGGTTTTCCTTGTTATTTTTTTATCTTGATTGTGTCGTGATATTATCATGTTGAGCGGTGGAGCTCATATAAAACTTTACGTATGAGGTGTTTTTTGTTCTCGAGCGTGTGATGAATATTTTTCTAAATAACACTTTGATTTATAAAAATGATTTAATTATTTTATGCTGAATAAGGATCTCGAATATAGTAAGCTTCTCTTATTCCAAATCTGTTTTCGGTTGAATTAATTAAAACCATCTTCTTGCATGGTACAAGCGGGGAGAGCCGTGTAGATAAAAACTGTTGGAGAAAGAAGTAAAAATGCCTCTTATAAACGATCTCAAGTGCTAAAGGTTATTGCAACATTTGGGGCTGGAAAAGTGTGTGATGCTGCTGGTTTATTCTCTCATAAGGGTAAAGATGGTGTTCAATGGATTTATCATAAGCTTCATGAAATATTATCCTTTAGGATTGTGAGATGCCCTGAAGGGGGAAGCAAAAGGAACTTACTCAATAAGGAGACAAATTATTTACAGATCGGATCTGGTAGAAAATTTCGTTTTTTAAGCTGGGGATGAAGTTGAGATTCAAGATAGCGTGAAAAGATGGACAATGATGGTTAAAAATGCATACAAAAAGCAGAGTTTACACCTCAAATAGTTGCAAGCGATGTTTGAAATTGGGTGTGTGGTTTATCTGTAGAATTAAAATTTTTCTTTGATCTTATGTGAAATTAAGATGCTTATTTGCACAGATTACAATAAGCCAAGAGAGTATGCTTAGTATATTTCTATTACGAGAACTAAAATAACAACAAAAGCATTGATGGTGATAATCAAGGTTGAATAAAGCATAGCGGCTTTTACGAGATCAGCCATAAAAACCTCTTTCTGTTCTTTTTGAGGTGATTTTATGAATAACAATATGTTACAATCTGTAATATATTGCTGATACAACATATTCGGCAAGCTTAAAATTGTTTCTTTTTTTATAAAAGCTTAAGGAGTTGGAGTATTGTGAATCCTAAAAAAAGAAAGCTTTAAAAGGACTATTGATTGATTTTGTAAGTTTTGTGTTGCTGGAAACTTTTTTATCCTGTTATGCTATAAAGCACTGTCATTTATAACGGTAATATAAGACATATACGTTTTCTTGGAACGTTTAAGTATTTTTTAGTGTACGATGAATATTCGTAGGTTTATTTGTTGAGCCTTTCGTTTAAGTGAATCAGATGAGGGGAAAGTCAAGAGAAGAGCGTTTGACAAAGATTCGGACTGCGTACAGAGCCGATTGAGTTAAGATCTTAGTTCTTTAAGGTGAGCGGCGGAAGACAAAAATGTTTTCTGATCGTTTATCTCATAGCAAGATTGGTTAATGCTGCTCTAATGGGGCATGTTTTGCACAAAAGTAAAGAACGCTCCAAAAGAAATATACTTATGTTGTATATTAGTATATTTGTATTGCATATTTATGTACTTGTTTTAAAGAAATATCTCTTAACGCACACGAAAGACATTTTACGATGACATTCGTAAATGGTATAACGGTAAATGTGAATAGTATAACAGTAAAGCTCTCATGAAATAATATAAACTTTGAATAATATAAAAATCTATAAAATGCTATCATCTTTATACTTATGAAAGAGCAAGTCACAATCATCGTACGCTTGCTTCCAATGTTTATTATAGTTCTTGGCATTTGCTAAGGTTCATAAGAAGTCTTTTTCTTTCAGCGTATTTTATCAACACATCAGGGCGTTGTTTGTGATGTGCAAGCAAGTGATTTTAATTTATTCAACATGGAATAGATTTGAAATGTGATGATTATGAAAGAGAAGAGCTGCATTTAAAAGGTTGAAAACGAGAGAAAGATCGTAAACAAAAATTGTACCTTGATTATAAAATGATTGTTTCTCTGTTTTTATACCAGTAGCACATGTAAAGTCGCGATATTAAGAGCAAACTGTGTTATGGAATGAAATAATCTGTAAGAAGATGCTGTGAAAATTCTGAAAATATCAATGGGGGGAGCGTTAAGCATTATGCATTGGATAATATTTTGATTTATAGATGATAATCTATCGTTATTCAACTTGAATTAGATTCCTTAATACTGGACATTTTTTCATTCCAAATCTGTTTCGTGGTGAATTAACCAAAACAATGTCTTTTGCAGTTACAAGCAGGGAGCTCCCATGCGCAGAGAAATTGTACAAGAAAGGCCATGCTTTATGAACCGTCTCAAGTGTCAAGAGTATCAGAACATAAGGGGGTAGCAAAATATATGATGGTGCTAGCTTGCTTCTTTTATTAAGCGTAAAGATGGAAAATACTCAATGGATTTTATACATGTCATGGGAGATTTATCATTATACCATTCATGCATTCATGGGCCGCGGCGCGAAATAGGCTTGGGTGCACTTAAGAGATGTTTCTTTAAAACAAGCGCGTGAATATGCGATTGAAGACGTATCGAACTGATTGGCTAAGAAACTCTTGAAAAGGTTCAAAAAATCTTATATAGTTGTTCATTGCAAAGAAAAGCGAATGATAATTTAAAAAAGGAAGATTGATGGCTGTTTAGCTATTTTAAGATGTCTTTTTATATTGCTGTGTGGCTGATCTGTTCAAAAGAGCATTCTTTTTGTGTTTTATGCGAAATACTGCATGTGTGCAGAAAGAGCATGGGAGAGGGGGTGTCCTTTTGAATGGGTGCAAACTGATCTTGTCTGGTGCCATCTTATGGGGCGCCAGAAGGTATAAAGTTTTAGTGCAGAGAGAGCCATAAGGTTATGGAGGGTAAAATGCTGCTATTGGTAAAATGCTGAAATTTTTAATGGGCTTAAGTCTTTAATATGCTGCAAGATAGGCTGCGGTTTTTTGTCGGCAGGTAGTTTTTGTGGCTGAAGTTCTCGTGAAAGCATTGTTATTTTCTGTTGAAGATGAGCTCGTGATAAAATCGGCAAGGCGAAATAGACAGAGCAAATATGGAAGTTTCGATATTGCTGTAAGGTTTAAGTTTATAGCGTTTTTATGGATTAGTATAGCCGCAATGATGGTTTTGGAGCAAAGCAAGAAAAATATTTGAGAGAACGCGTTGAAAGTTCAAGTGGTATACGCTTTGAAGGATTGTCGTGCTGTTGTTTGAGCAATGTTTGCACTACGAGCTTGGTTGAGTGTATCAGCATTGAAGAGAACCTGTTTAGTCTCCCTCATTTGAAAGTAAGATTGAACAATAGTGTTGAAGGGGAAGTAAAAATGTCTGTAGTGCAATATGGTGATGATAGTTTTGCGGCAAAAGCAAAAGTTCTTGATAACAACCTTATTGATCGTGATTGGGCGATGACAAAATTTGTTGCTGCTGTTAAAGGATTAGCTCAAGTTGTTGATTATGAAAGCAATATGCTAGAGAGTAGTGGTGTTCCAGATTACGAAGAAATAAATTTGCGTAAAATACGTGGTTTGCGTGATCTTAATAAATCCATGAGTGATGTGAAGCGCTATATGAATCAAGATATTGAGCATGAGGTTGAAAGTTTGTTGTCTGATTTACAAGAAAAATTACAGCGTAATAGTGAATTACTTCAAACACATTTAAATGCAGTTAATGATCTTTCTAGAGCTATACAGCTATCTGGACGTGCAAAAGAAATAGAGGAATAAATTCAAATCTGATTAATACGGGCTGTTTTAAGTAATGACAATGATTAGGTAGGGCAGTTGATTTGGGTAAATAGTGCGTTTAGTGAGTAGACTTGTTTTAAGCGCATTTTGGTATTTAAATTATTATCCTGATGTACTGTAAAACGCTGTTCTTAAAACAGTGTTTTTTAAGGTATCGTGATGTGAACCGCATGCTGTGGGAAGCTGGCTGGAAGAGAACTAAGAGAAGGCGGATTATTTACAGAGCATTGTTTGCAGACTGAGTTAATAGGGAGAGCTTCATTTTTTAGTTTAGGGAAGGCGATTAAGAGAATATTTAGACCAGCCTGTGATGCCTTAAAAACAGCTTC
Source organism: Bartonella sp. MM97QHHN (assembly GCF_042194285.1). Taxonomy (NCBI): domain Bacteria; kingdom Pseudomonadati; phylum Pseudomonadota; class Alphaproteobacteria; order Hyphomicrobiales; family Bartonellaceae; genus Bartonella; species Bartonella sp. MM97QHHN. Next base: position 15,139 of record NZ_JBHIMS010000029.1, read on the forward strand.
CTTGGGGGTGTGGTAATGTAAGGTTTATATATTGAGTCTTTTGCTTGCATTTAGCAGATCTGGCGGCGACTTACTCTTCCGTGCCTTAAGGCAAAGTACTATCAGCGCTGGAGTGTTTCACGGCCGAGTTCGGGATGGGATCGGGTGCGTTCACTCCGCCATAACTATCAAGTCAGCAAAAAGCATGAATGATGAAGAGTATGTGATGAATATTGCCTATAAGCTTCATGGAATATTGTCCTTTAAAGTGTGGTGATATGACGCGGTTCGTTGTTTAAATCTATATGCTTGAGATAAAAATTAAAGCGGTTTATTATTTCCTTCTGCTGTTTTTAGTTTTTGTATGTCAGATTGGAGAGAGCATCCAGATCTGAGTGGATATAGTGCGTATATCTTTGTTGGCGTAATATTTGAAATGGGGAGGCAATCTCATTGGGAAAGAATAAAGGGGTAGAAATCAGCTTCCCTCTGTACCGCCGTTCTTTAATTTAGCTTTATGTCTTTCAAAAGTATCTAAAGCACTATCTGTTAAATAATGAAGATTCCGCATTGTTTCACGCTTTTTTTATTGTGTTTTTTACTGCGGGCATGTCCTTCATGCACGACAAAATACTCAAAATAGAATGGATTTGTTATTCCTAATTCACGTCCTTGTTTTAAAGAGATATCTAAGCCCTCAAGTCTATTTCGTGATGGTGTTTGTGGGGCGCAACGACATCTTTGATGCAACGGTGCTTGTGAATGGTATAATAAGAAAGTTTCCATGGAAATAATATAAAATCTATAGGGTGCGACCATCTTTATGCTTAATAAAAGAGCAAGTTGATATTGTTATATTTTTCAACACTATCATATTCTTTGTTTGATCCCAATGTTGCTCCAGCCCTTGGCACTTGAGATAGTTCATTAGAGGCATTTTTAATCCTTTCTTAATAGTTTTTTATCCCTATGGCTCTTCCCCCTTGTCACTTGTAAGAGATATGGTTTTTGTTGATTCAACATAGAACAGGTCTAAAATGAAAGAATCTGACGATATTCTGGATTCTCATTTAACATGGAAAACAATTAATTGTCTTTATAAATCAATATCTTGTCTTATAATGGAGCTGCTGTAGCATTGAGATTTTAGAGGAAAAACATGCCTTTAAGAATTTATACCAGATACTAGTCTTTATAGCAGGTATATTAAATGTACATCATCTAAAATAAATGGAGCGTCCACAGCGAAGAAGGGGCTGACTTTTTTTAAATTGGCATGAATGCTTATTCTGTTGTGCTGTAAAAACATCATCGCTTGAGGTGTGGTGATAATATAAGACATAAAATTTTATGCATGGGGTATTTTGATGAGAGAATGTTATGGTATTCAGTCTTTTATTCAATATGCAAAAGAAATATTATAAGTCAAAATCTTCTTTGATGTGATAATGATTTTTGAGAATTTAAAAAATATATAAATTTAAATAAAAAAGCAGCACTTTGTGCTGCCTTTTTTATTTAAGTTAAAATTAACTTCTGCTTTAGAAAAGATAACGTATTCCGCCAGACAAATTGGTGCCAGATACACCGGCTTTTTGCAGTTTTTGCCGATAGCTGATATCGGCGTTTAGTACGATATTTTGAGAAAGATATGCATTCACCCCCATGCCTCCCTCAACTGAAGAGCCGGTAGGATCAACATGAAAGGTATCAGCAATTTTTATTGTTTTACCATCGCCAAAAGTTCTGATAACATTCATTTTACCATAGAAGGAAACAGCCTTGTTTTCTTCAACAGCCATTATCGTTTTTGTTAAACGTCCACCAAAACGGATCAACCATTGATGTGGATTGCCCATGTCTACTTTTAAGCCATTGGTATCTGAGAAAATATCAAACATGAGATTTTGATAAATGAATTGAGCTTGTGGTTCAAAGACAAGCCCTTTTGTATCGGTTGCTAATTTCTGACCAATGGTTGCAGATATATTAAGCATCTCGGTACCATCCAATTTTGCGGCATTCCCAACAAGAGCTGTGGTAATATTTCCTTTTAAGGTTCCGTAAGAAAGAAGAGCGTTGACATATATACCATTGCTATGCTGGATGCCGCTATAAGCGGTAAGTGACCATTTATCAAGCGTTGTCTTTTCAGAATCTTGCATCTCTTTTGGCGTAAAGGCAAGCTTTCCGTACGTTCCTAAAAGACCAAAATGTGCGCTTATGTCTTTGCTTTCTAAGGCGGCTAATATGCCCCCTAATTGTAAGGCAGTATAGTTTACATCAGCACCATAACCATAGTGCAGTGGATCGCGGTTGGAAGATAGGGTGACCTTCTCGCCGTAGGAAGAGAAAAAGATACCATTCTTTTTATTGTCTTTTGCCCCAAATACTGTTGTTCGCATATTGTCTAACAACGTGTTTTGATTGTTTACATCAGTAAATCCAGCAGAAAATAAAGTATTAGATATGGTTAAATAGTTTGCTACCTGTGGTAAAAGGGCTCGAACTTTTTTATCCTTATCAATGTAGGCATTTTGTAAGCGGAAATCCCAGAAATCACTATTCTTCTTGCCAAAAAGATTTTGGCTCTCATGAGATGTTCCAGGCTTATAGCCTGTGAGTACATATTTATAAGGTTGTTTCCCTATTGTCATATAGTTTCCTGCTAACGTGAAGGAATTTTCATTCGCTTGTCCGGAAACTTGAATGATTGAAATCCCATGTGTCCCTAAAGGAAGTGACGCCATGCGTTCTTCCCAAACAGCAGAGCTATCGGTTTGGAGATTGATGTGCACAAAAGTACTTCCTGAGACATCACCATTAATCACAATGCGATCAGTTTGTTGTTCCGTTATAGGAGAATGTTTATCCCATTGAGTGTTTACATAAATCTCTGCAAGACCCGCTGTACTATAAACCGCTGCTGTGTGAATTGTTTCGTCTTCTTGCGAAAGATTAGGTCCTATAAACAGAGTTTGATAATGTCCCTCAATGGGCTTGTCAAACATAATAGCACTGTTTGTAAGGTGCAATTCAGAAAGATTAGAGTATGATTTTTCATCAACACCAAACTGTCTATAGTCATTTAAAATATTATCATTATTTGTGGCATTTTTATTAGCCTTTACAAGCCATTTCGTCCTCTCTTTTAGATCAAAAACTGTTCTATTATCTTTAGAAGTTCTTACCCGACCTTCTAAAGAAGAGTGGTCTGCAACTAATGTAATGGTGTTTGTGGAGGCACTTTCGTTCTTGATATTTTTTAATAAAATATCGGCATGAACTTCTGAATTTTTAAGGTTGACTTCCCCGTTTATGCCTGTTCCATAAAGGTTGATACCGCTACCATGTTCAACGAAAAGCTTTGTATTCTCTAGGGTTACTTTATCAGCAATATTGGCTACATCTTGTTCTTGAACGGCATTGGTGTTCCTTTCAGCATTGTGTGTATATCGTTTTCTAGGGGCATTATACGGATTGTTGCGAAAAATAATACCGTCTGCTTCATAATTTCCCGTGACATGGACGCTTGAATCCTTAAGTTTGATTGTGCCCTCCATGTTTACCAAACCAGCTGTTTCTGCTGTTACAGTAATGCCTGTAGCATCAATTTCTCCACCATCTGATACGCTTAGTGCAACAAAACGCGCATCAACTGTTCCCCCTATCATATTGACTTTTGAATTATTTCCCTCTGCATGTACAGCAAAACTATTGTCTTGAATTTTTTTATTATGTAGCGTTATGGTCTTACCGTTTTTAGCTTCAACTCCAGCGCTTATATCCTCAATTTGTGTAGACTTTTCAGGTTGTTTTATTGGTGATATTGGTTTTTCAATCTCTGATTTTTCAGATATTTTTTGTGCAGATGAAGATTGCACAGGCGCTGGTTTTGCAGATTTTGGTGGTACCAGTAATGCTGGTTTTCCAGTTTCTACTCTTAAAGATATTGGCTGTGTGAGTTCTGGTTCATTAGATGTTGGTGTTTGCTCTGTTGTTGGTTTTGTAGGTTCCGTTCTTGTAGGTTCAGACTTTGTAAGTGTTGGTTGTAAATTCGGTGAAGGTTGTGTAGGTTCTGGCTGTGAAGACACAGCAGAATTCGATAGTGTTTTTTCGCTGGAAGAGTCTGCAGAAGAGGAGGGCGCCCCTGAACGTCTTCTAGATTTTGCTTTCATTCCTGTTGTTGAAGCTATTTCTGTCGTTAGAGATTGTGTAAGAGTGTTTTGTGTTGTAGGGTTAGATTGTACACCTTCTGTAACTTTAGTCTTTGGTGTTTGGGTACTTCCTTGACCAAGATCAGAGTTTTGTTTTGAAGAAGAAATTATATTTCCAGCTGAATTTCCTTCAAGTTGTGTTTTGGGAGGTAGAGTGCTTGTAGAAGTAGGCGTTGTAGTTTTATTCCCTGTAGGAGGAAGGGTTATGATTGTTCTTGTAGAGCTAGATGTTGAAGGTGGATATGAATATGATGGCATAATTTGCCCGATTCCATCATATGGATCTTTATACGGATCAAAAACTCCGGATAGATTTATTTGTGACTTGACACGAGCAGGTTGTAGAGAAGAAGAATCTATCGTTGTTGATGGATTTGTACTATGAATAGCATAAGACATACTGGTGGAAGAACAAAACAGAATTCCAGAAACTGTGTATAGTAAGAAGCTTTTTTTCATATGGATGTATTCCTAAAATATTTCTCCCCTCTCTCATAAAAAATAAAACTTTGGCCTCATTATGTCTCTTTTGTAAGAGGCAAAACGAAACATAATGAGATCTCTTTGTATTTCAAGATAAGGGATACAAGTATTTTTAAAAGTGATAGCGCATTCCAGCGGCAATATTTATTGCAGAGATGCCAGCTTTTTTGAATTTATGTTGATAGCTGATATCACTATGAAGCTCTATATTTTGCGATAAGTGCGCCTGAATACCAAAACCACCTTCGATTAAAGATCCCATAGCAGCAAGTGAAAAGTTTTCACTAAAAGTTTTGATCATGTTCAGTTTTCCGTAGAAGGAAAGGGCATGTCCTTTGTTTTGTGTCAAACGTCCACCAATACGGAGCAACCATTGATGAGGTTTGCTTATGTCTATTTTAGAGTTATCGTCATCTGAGAAAGAGCTCCTATCTGATAAAGAACCAAGCATGAGACGTTGATAAACAAGTTGTGCTTGTGGTTCTAGGATTACACCTTCCAAATTGGTTGACAGTTTTTGACCAACAGTTGCAGCGGCTCCTAATGTTTTACTATTCTTCACTTTTGAGGTATGTTTAATGAGAGCTGTAGCATGATTTTCTTTGAAAATTCCATAAGAGAGAAATGCACTTGCATAGATGCCACTGTCATGCTGAATATTTCCATATGCGGTGAGTGACCATTTGTCAAACATATTTTTTTGAAAGCTCTCCTTGTTTTTAGGAGTAAAAGATAATTTCCCATATGTTCCGAAAAGACCAAAGTTGCTGCTGATATTTTGATCTTTTAGCGCTATTAATGTTGCTCCTGCTTGCAATGCAGCATAGCGAATATCTGCTTGAACACCATCTTGTTCTGCTTGAACCTTGGAAGAAAACGTGCTTTTATTGCCATAAGAGGATAAGAAAACGCCTCTTTCTGGATGATCTTTGGGCTCAAACATTGTTATTTGCATATTGTCTAACAAGATATTTTGATTGTTGACATCACTAAACCCAACAGCAAACATCGCGATAGGCATGACTAAAGAGCTTTCTTCTTGTGGTGTAAGAATTGTTCTTTTTTCTGTCCCATTAAGAGAAGTAGAAGTTGCAGTTGCTTTATCATCATCTGTAAGTTTAGAGGTGCTCTCTGTCGCAGCGGTAGCAGTATTTCCAACCTTTGGGAGCAAATTCATATGCGCTTTTGCTGATGTATTAAGAGTCGTTTTCGATGCTGAGGAAGTGGTGTTTGTTTGGGGATCAATATCAGATTGCGAATTTTCATTTATTTTAGGCTGTCTCATTCCATGATCTGTTCTTGTGAATGAACTGTCCTTGTGTTGGGCAGCAACATGAGCGGGTGGTAATTTATCACTAGCGCGTCTTTGTCTTGTGCTGGAGTCAATAAGAGGTTGTTTATTCTTTTCAGATGCAGGAGGGGTTGTCTCTCCTTTTTTCTTCACGTTAGTTATTCCATCGTTGTTCAAAGTCTCTAATACTGCTACTGCTTTGCGTAAAGTATTGGAAAGTTCCTTGTTTTGTCCTTGTAAAGCACTATCCACTTGTGCTGCTTTATGTAATATTTCTGCTTTATTTTGCAGTTCAAACCAATTATGATTGTCTTGGCTCACCGATTGTTGGCGCGCGGTATTAACACGCTGTTGATTATCAGCATCAAGGATTTTTGCTGCTTGCACGGCATCAGAAATTGCTTTATCGTAGCCACGTAATAAATTTTCTCTTGTTTTTAATCGGTTCTGACGTAATTGTTCAAGGTATGCTCTGGCTTTCATCATATGTTGTATATCCAGAGGGTTTTTGTTTGCCATGGCTTGGGCGCGTATATTATCCATTTCGCGGTTCACCACGTTTATATGTGTACCAGAACTATAACGACCTGCACCTGCAAAAGAGCTGTTAATCGTATTTCTTACACGATCCATATGATTTTCAAGTGCTTGGTTGAAGTGCGAATTATCTTCCATCATGGCGCCAGAGGCTATCTTTTCAAGATTTTTTTCTGCTTGTGTTGGTGTGTTTATTAAATCAATAGCATAGCGTTCCTGGGGGCTTAGAGCAGAGGCGGTGCTGGTAGATGTGAAGTTAAAAGAAGAAAAAAATAAAGCACAAGCGGCTGTACATAACAAAAGATTCTTATGCATAGAGATGTTCCTTAAGATATTTTCTTTGTTTTGCTAAAAATGAACCACTTTTTGACACATTGCGGTTTTTTGTAATGTAGTTAAGCAGCACTGTTTTCATCTCAGCGCTGCTTATGCGTCAAAATAGAGAGCTAAGATTTCTAAAAGCGATAACGCATTCCTCCGGAAAAATTAATTCCAGAGAACCCAGCTTTTTGAAGTTTATATTGGTAATTAACGTCAGCATGAAGTGCGATATTTTTAGAAAGCTGCGCGTTAATGCCAAGTCCACCTTCAAGGGAAGAGCCCATAGAATCGAGATGGAAAGATTCCATAACATCGATAGTGCGCTCCTCACCAAAAGCTTTGATGACATTCAATTTACCATAAAAAGAAAGAAAACGATCTTTTTCAATAGGAAGTATTGTTTTTGTTAAACGCCCTCCAATACGGACCAACCATTGATGAGGGGGCTTTATATTAACTTGGAAGCCATCAATATCTGAAAGAGTGCCAAAGGCAATATGTTGATAAATAAGTTGTACTTGTGGTTCAAAAGACAGCCCTTCAACACCAGTTGCTAGTTTTTGTCCAACGGTAGCTGATATATTTAATGTATCCGTATTGTTTAATTCTGTGGTGTTGCCGATAAGGGCTGTTGTAATATGTCCGTTTAAAATGCCGTAGGAGAAAAGTGCATTAATATAGAGACCATTGTCATGATGGAGATTCCCATATACCGTAAAGGACCATTTATCCAGTATGCTTTTGTCAGAACCTTCCATGTCCTTTGGCGTAAAAGCGAGCTTTCCATATGTGCCTAAAAGACCAAGATTCGCGATTATATTTTGATTTTCTAACGTTGTTAATGTCATGCCTGCTTGTATAGCAGCATAGTGAACATTAGCACCATAACCATACTCCAATGGACTACGGCTGGAAGATAACGTCATCTTGTTGCCATAAGTCGATAAAAATATCCCTTTTTGTTTATGACCTTCTAATCCAAAAACTGTTGAGTGCATATTATCTAACAGTGTATTTTGATTGTTTATATCAGCCAAGCCAGAGGAGAATATTGCATTATGCATAACCAAATAGCTTGCCATTTGAGGAACAAGAGCTTTGATTTTTCCTTCATCATCAAGAGTCGCATTTTGTAGACGGAAATCCCAAAACTCTTCACTTTCTTGCAAGAGACTTTGCTGTTTGTCAGCTCTCCCACGGCTGGATGTTGGTCCATAGCCATTTAATACATATTTATAGGGCAATCCACCCATTGTAGTGTAGCCATTTGCCAGCGTGAAGGCGGCTTCCTCTGCTTTTCCAGACACCTGAACAAGTGAGAGACCACGCGCATTCAAAGGAATTGAAACTTCATCATTATCGAATGGTTCTGCACGCTTTGAAAGATTGTTGAAATAGATCGTTGTGGTGCCTGAGACATTACCATGAACGAGAACACGGTCAGTTTTTTGTTGTTCTTTTATAAGACCATTACTCCATTCGGTATTAAAGTAAATCCTTGCGTTGCCCAATGCATTGTAAACCGTTGTTGCATCGAAGCTTCTGTTTTGCTCTGCTTTTGCAGCTTCAGCTGTTGGCTGTTTTCCCACATGCAAGGTTTGATAATGATTGTCTGCTAGTTTATGCGGCGCATTAAATATAATAGAGCTATTATTAAGGTTCAATACTGAGACAATAGACTGTGCACGTTGTTTAATATCAGTGAGCAAGTATCCTTTAGAGCTGTCAAATTCTTTGTCTACTTCAAATTGACTAATCTTTAGGGACCACTTGCTGTTATTGTTGAGAGTAAAAATCGTTGTATTTTGAGGTAAAGTCTTTGCTCGTCCTTCTATAATCGAATTGTCAGCGCTTAATATAAAAGTGCGAGGATCGATATCTTTTGAGTTTTCTGGGATTTTATTTTTTAATAATATATCAGAACGAATTTCTGAACTTTTAAGTTCTACCTCAGCAACAGATTTTGCATAATCTGGTCCTAGAATACCAATACCATTTTCAACAAGAAGTTTTGTGTTGGTAAGAATTGCTTTATTGATAACTTTTTCGCCCTCTTTTACTTGGGAACTTGGGATGTAATCAAAAAGGATACCACGACTTTTGTGATGTCCGGAAACATTTATGATTGAATCTTCAATATGGATGATGCCGTTTGAAATTTCTAAACCACGGGAATTTGATTTTCCTACAGTTTTTTTAGCATGAATACGCCCACCTGTTGTTGCGGTAAATAAATTTGAGTCTGAACGCATTGTTGAATTTGTAATGGTGATAAAGGCTTTGTCATCAGCAACCACTGTTGTATATGCGCTGCGGATAAAAACGTTATTAAAGGTTTTTTCTTCTCCTGCTTTATCCGCACGAGCCATAACCATTGTAGGAGCTGATGTATTTGCATAAGTTGAACCGAAATGAGAAAAAATCAAAGTTCCAGCAATTGTACATAACAAAAAATTTTT
>NZ_JBHIMS010000018.1:0-21056 GCF_042194285.1 Bartonella sp. MM97QHHN
AAGTCTTGCAATTGTCTTAGATTCACTGCGTCTGCATCTTCACTACCAGCCGCTACACCTGTAATTTGTCGTGTTTTGCCACCATCAGCATCACCAACACTAACAGCACCTAATGTAGATTTCCAATAAGATACCTCATTTTTTGCAGGTCCCTGCAGCACAGAAGTATAACCCGGAACACCAGCAGCCCTATTGGCTACAGAATTGCTTCCTATAGCAACACCCCCTACTACCTTCACTTGCGATTTAAAGCCTAAAGCTGTACCGCTGTCCACCTCCACCCGTACAAAACGACCAACAGCAACCGCGTCATTCTTTAGTGCCACTATATCTGCACCAACAGCAACGGATCCACCTCTATGGATCTCAGATTTAGAACCTATGATAACAGATGCCGCTAGCTTTTTATCTCCTTCAGCTAATACCGCCTTCGCTTTATAACCAATAACAACACTGTCCACGGTTTTCGCATCAACATTTTCACCAAAGATGACATTACTTCCCGATACATCACGTTGCATTCCCTCTGTTGAACCACTCCGTAAGATATTAGACACATTAATAATATCTGTATTTTCATCATCCTGTACAAGCTGTTGGTTTAAAGAGCTATCAACCACAAATGACCGTGGACTGACGAGAGACTTTTTATATTGCCCTCCTGCATCTAGGGTTCTTGCCAATACATTTTTGCTATCCGCCATCAAAACATTCACGACAGGACTATAATCACTTACACCAGAGAGGGTTTTAGTTAAAAAATTTGCATAGTCATCGACAGCATTAATCTTTTCTAATCCCGCTTGATTGAGTGCTGTTAAATAATTGTCTTTTGAAACAGAAGAAGCATTCAAACCAGCAACAGAGAGAAGGCTTTGTGGATAAGACACACCGGCACTTTTTATACCTTCAAGAAATGTGTTTTTAAAATCAGGATTTGCTGAAAAAACAGGTGTAACATTCGATAAAAATGTAGCCGCTGTAGCCAATGAAAGAACTTTAACAAAAGAAAAACGAGAAAATTTTAAATCGCTCCCTACTAATTTTGTATATAATTTTTTCATAATGAACTCCCCAATGAAAAAATAACTATAACCACAAAAAAACACATTTAAACGCTACAAAGTTCTCTGAAATTGGTTTTTCTAAATATATTCAAAAGATTAAGGACTGATTGAAAAGATAGAGAAGTTGATGTTTTGTAGTTAACGTGCCTTGTTCTCTTACCTTTCCTAAAAAGGTAAGTTTTCTTGTGGTGGTTGGTTTTTTTAATCTTTAAACCTGTTGGTTGTTTTTTGCAAGGGGTAGAATTGGTTTAGTATATTGTTTTTATAACTTCCTCCAGTAAAATTGAAATACATTTAAATATATACCTTTGTATTACTAGAAAGTTTTTTAATAGATTTTTAGAGAGTGGAAGATTTTTTAGATTTAAAAGTTAAAGCAGAAAATAATGGACTTATAATTTATGAAAAAACTCATTATCTTATTTTGAAATAAGAAGTTCATTTTGTTGAAATCGTCCGGTTTTTCTGTTTTTTAAACCTGTATTTATCGTTATAGCGCTTATCAATTTATATATATATATGTATTTTTACATACGTAACAACAATTCACCCCTGCCTCATGAGACAGGGGTGAAAAGGAATTTTTTATGTATTTTGTTTATTATCAATTCAATGTCATATTGAATCCCGCACCTACACCCCAGTGACCTCCAGAAGTTGTTGCGGATATGTTAGAGCGGTATTTTCCATTTTCTGAGGTGTAACCTGCACCAAAGGCAAATGCAGACTGACTACGCCATAAACCAGTACCAAATCCAACGCTTAATTTTCCAGGTGTATCATTGTAGCGTAAGTTAGACACCGCAAGACCAATAGCCGCTGCTTGTCTTGCCTCTTTTTTCACACTCTCAATACTATAGTTTAAAACATCAAACTTCATATCTGTATATTGCTTAGCCCGATCAACAGCATCATCAATCGCATCAATCACAATATTATTAACCCGTTGATCTGTATACTGCTTGGATTCATCAAGAATAATCTTCATCTGTTCTTTAGTATAATCATGAAGTTGACCACCATTTACAGCCTCTTTCGAGCCTTTTTCAATTTTACCATCAGCGACATTATCAATCAGAACAGGTTCACTGGCATCCCCCCCCGCTAATGTGATTTTATTGGTTTTTTTGCCGTTTTCATCTCTATCATAACGAACAGCGTCCTCTTCAATGCCGTCAACTCTATTATTGATGTTATCAACTTTGGCATCAATATTGATAACTGTATCACCAATATCAGCAATCGTATTGGAAATGGTATCAACTCTGTTGGTAAGATGCTTCACATCTTTTTCGACACCAGTGACACGTTCATTGGTTTCCCAAAGTTGCCCACCATTGACGGCATCTTTCGAGCCTTTTTCAACTTTACCATCAGCTACATTGATAATTTTATTCGGCTTTCCATCGCGACCAGCATCATAGGCTTTTTCTTTATCATTCCACTTTAAAGCATCTGAATCGACCTTGTTGATGACATCATCAATACGGTTATTAATATTTGACATATTTTTATTGACGTCACCAAAAGCATCAGCGACATTATGGTGCTCTGTCTCAACAGTCGTACCATCAGCATTGACTTGAACAATCTTAAAAGTAGGATCTGTCCATTTGCCATTCTCATATTTAGCACCGCCACCGAAATAATTCGCAAGTTGGTTATTCATGGAATAAAGTTGGTTGCCCGTAATGGCATCTGTTGAACCTTGAGCAATCTCACCATCTAAAAGATACTTCAATTTGCTGTTTGTTTTCTGCCCATCTTTTTCATGACGTGCAACAAATGCTTCTTCCTCATCATCCCACAGTAAAGCATCTTTAGAGAAATTTTCAATTTTCTGATTAAACTCATTGGATACATTCGTTAAGCGTTGATTCACATCTTGAACATTATTATCAAGACCTGTTAAAGCATCACCAACATTGTAAAAATTAGCCTTCCCTACTTCACCACCTACAATAGCGGATAAAGTATATTTCAGCCCTTCAAAAGCACCGTTAATGAACTTTGCACCACCGCCAAAAAACTTTGCAATATCTGCTGATATTTTATTAATCTGACTACCATTGATTGCATCGTTGGAATTTTCAGAAATGCTACCATCTTTCACGTTACGAAGAGCAACTGGTCCGTTGTTCTTATCGCCGCCCAAAGTTACACTACCATAATTAACACTATTATCGTCATTCTTATCATAGAGAACCGCAGCAGCAGTTACTGTCTCAATATCTTTCGTAATATCCTTTATGCTTTTATCAAGTTGGTCTTTGTTAACAGCTTCATCCCCCTTCTCTGCTGCCTTAACACCAGAAATGGAACGCGCTACACCAGCATATCCCGCAATATTGATCTCAGTACCAGCTGTATCCTTACCTATGGTAATAACATCTGTATTTTTTTCTTGCTTAACAAGACTATTTTTTACCACTTCGGAAATCTTATTATCAATATTTGTGATAGAAGTATTAACACCTGTAAACGCTTCCGTAACATTATGATAGGTCTCCCCCTGAATAAGGAAAGCTGGTTCTATACCGTTCAATACATCTGTACTACCACCAAAATATTTTGATGTATTTTGAGCAACTTTTGATAAATTATCAGTCACAGCAGTAACATTCTTATTCGTAGCAAACAACTGTGAACCATTTACCGCTTCCGTTGATGTTTGAGAAAGTTCTCCATCTTCTACACCGGAAAGTGTACGATCCATACCACTTTTATTTACAATGCTGATTTCAGTACCACCTGTTGCCTTACCGATAGTGATAAGACCTGACCCATTTTCTTGCTTCACAAGACTATTTTTTGTCACATTATTAATCTGATTATAAATATCTGTGATAGAATTATCGACACCTTCAAAAGCATCAGCGACATTATGGTGTTTTTTCTGAGTAATGGTACCATTCGCTTCACGCTGAGAAATTTTGAACGTAGGATCTATCCACTCTCCATTCTCATAGCTCGCACCACCACCAAAATAATTCGCAATCTGATCACCCATCGTATAAAGTTGGGAACCATTTATTGCATCTGTTGAATCTTCTGAAACATCACCATCTAAAAGATACTTCAGCTTGCTATTTGTTTTCTGTCCATCTGTTCCATGACGTGCAACAAATGCTTGATCCTTTTCACTCCACAGTAAAGCATTTTGAGACAATTTATCAAACTCATTGGTTACATGCTGTATATTTTTATTTACATTTTTAACATTTGCATCGAGCCCTGTCAAAGCTTCGCCAACGTTGTAAAAGGTCTTCTGTTCTACTTTACCATCTGTAGAAACTCTAGATAAGTTATATTGTGGACCTGAAAAAACTCCGTTATTAAATTCTGTACCACCACCGAAAAATTCTGCAATATCCTTGGATATTTTATTAATCTGGCTACCATTTATCGCGTCTGTTGACTCTTCTGAAATATCACCATTTAAAAGGTGGGTAATCTTACTATCTGTTTTACGTCCATCTTTTTCATGACGTGCAGCAAATGCTTGTTTACCATCATCCCATAATAAGGCATCTTGAGAGAACTTATCAAATTTATTATCTACATATTTTATACGACTATTCACATTTTTGACATTCGCATCAAGCTTTGTTAAAGCATCACCAACATTTTCAGCTATATACTGAGCTACTTCACCATCTGTAGAAACTGTAGATACGTTATATTGTGGACCTACAAAAGCACCATCCTGAAATGCTGCATCCCCACCAAAGAATTTTGCAATATCTCCAGAAATTGTATTAATCTGGCTACCATTTATAGCTTCTTTCGAGGACTTTCCGATATTACCATCCGCAATACCAGAGATAACTCGATTTTCACTATTAGAATTGGCAACATTGATTTTGGTACCATCTTTTTGCGCACCAATTGTAATGAGCTTTTGCCCTTCATCCCATTTAACAAGACTATTTGCTGTTACATTGTTAATCTGTGTATAAATATCTGTTATAGAATTATCGACATCTTTAAAAGCATCCGTTACATTATGGTGTTCGTTACCCTGAACAGTAAAAGTTGGCTTGAAACCATCAATCACATCTGTACTACCACCAAAATATTTTGATATATTATCAGCATAATTGAAAAGCTGATGACCATTTATTGCTTCTGTTGAATCAGAACTGACTTTTCCAACTGCAACGCCAGAAATAATTCGATCCTTGCCTTCAGAGTTGGCAATATTGATTTCGATACCTTCTTTTTCAGCACCAATGGTAATATTTTTTTTACTTTTACTCCATTTAACAAGACTATTGTCTTCTATCTCAAACTTCATTTTATATAATTGTGAAAGATTAACAGCATCATGCTCATTGCTACCATCTGCGACTCCTGTAATTTTTGTATTGGCGGCATGAATACCACCCTTGGTCATTCTTGGTCCATCTTTGATCATGAAACCGGCATTACTCATTCTGCTATCCCCTGTTTCTACACGACCAACTTTAATATATTCGCTTAAATCAAACTTTACTTCATTGTTATCACCTCTGGTAATTTTTATATTTGTGTTCTCACTCTCATTATTATCATCGTCTTTCTGCTTAACTGCAACAAAATTCACCGTACTATCAGCTTTAACATCTGTAGCATTATCACCATCAACAGAAAGCTTCCAGCCTGTTTTAATTCCTGCTGTAAAATCTTGTAACTGTTTATAATTTACTGCATCAGTATCATCAGTACCAGCTTTCACTTTTGTAATCTTTTTACTACCAGCATCAATACCATTGGCTGTTATGCTTGGACCACCATCAACAAACTTAAAGCCATCGTTGCTCATAATGCTGTTGCCTGTCGTAACACTCGTGAGCTTAAGAGTATCATTCAAAGAAAATGTGACTTTGTTATTGTCTTTTACAATTTTGATATTGATGCTTCCATCATCACTCGCACCAGCAACAAGATCTACTGTACTCCCAGCTTTAACATCTGTAGAATTGTTACCATCAACAGAAAGCTTCCAGCCATTTTCTGCAAGTGTTCTTACCTCTGTCAACTGCTTATAATTTACAGCATCGGTTTCTTCTTCTCCCTTAGCTACTCCTGTAATTTTTTTATCACCAGCATTAATACCATTCAAAGTTATGCTTGGTCCATTACCATCAATAAACTTAAAGCCATCGTTGCTTATAATGCTGTTGCCTGTCGTGACACTCGTGAGCTTAAGAGTATCATTCAAAGAAAATGTGACTTTGTTATTGTCTTTTACAATTTTGATATTTTTGCTTCCATCATCACTCGCACCAGCAACAAGATCTACTGTACTCCCAGCTTTAACATCTGTAGAATTGTTACCATCAACAGAAAGTTGCCAGCCCGTTTTCATTCCTGCTGTGAATTCTTTCAGTTGCGCAACATTCACTGCATCGGTATCATCTTCTCCTTTTGCCACTCCCGTGATCACTTGCTCTCCAGCATCAATACCATCAATAGTCATGCGTGGCCCCTCATTAATAATAAAGCCATCACCGCTCATAGAGCTTGTTCCTGTAGTGACACTTATCAATTTAAGATTATCACTTAAAGCAAAGTGCATTTTCTGCTTCTTGTTTTCATTGTTTTTTTCAATCGTTAAGTTATCTTGCCCTACTTCACTATTTTTCACTGAAAAATCTACGGTATTGCCTGAATTCACATCTGTAGGATCGGTATCGTTAGCAGAAAGTTTCCACCCCCCTCCCCCTGCTATGATATCTCTCATAGCTTTTAGTTGCGCCACGTTTACCGCATCAGTATCTTCACTTCCAGCTGCAACCCCTGTAATTTGTCGTGTTAGCGTACCATTACCACGACCACCAACTTCACCAACGCTAAAAGCGCCTGTGGTGCTCTTCCATGCTATACTGGTTTTTGTTGTCCCTTTACCTGTTGCAGGATCATAACCAGCAACCCCCTTCTCTCTATCAGAGATAGCCCCACCACCTACAGCAACACCATCTTTAACAAGCACTTGCGAATTTACACCAATGGCAACCGAATCTTCTTTTTCAGCATAAGCTTGCGTGCCTATAGCTATCGCATTTTCAGCATTCGCGATTACTTTTCTGTTAGGATCATTTTCTTCGGTTCTGTCAGAGCGCCTGCCCCCTATTGCAATAGCACCTGAAGCTTTAGCTTCAGCATCTGTACCTATAGCAATCGTATAACTCTTTTCTGCCTTTACCTTTGTACCTAAAGCAATACTACTGTCACCAGAAGCAGTTGCAAGCCCTCCAATAGAAACTGAAGATTTGCCCGATGCTTCTGAGCCTACACCCATAGCAACACTTGCTATACCACTTGCAAGTGCGGAAACACCAAAAGCTTGTGCACCCCCTGCCTTTGCTGTCGCACCTGCACCAAATACGGTTGAATAATTACCCGTCGCTGCAGATCCACAACCCGTTGCAAAAGAATAAACACCATAAGCCTCAGGCATTGCATTAACGATACCACCAGTCGGTGTCCCCATATAACCACCTAAAACTCTACCATTAGCGCTACTCGTGTATCCATCACCCGCCCAATTAACCTGTTCAGTCGTCGTGCCATAAGGTTTACGATTTCCAAAAACTTTCTCACCAACAAATCTCTCATATTGTTGCTCTGCGGTTATTCGTTGACTATCAGCAATTCCTTGTTGTTGTTTGCCGCCACGACCAATAACGTTGTCTACACCACAGAAATCATCATCACCAGCCAACACAACACTACCATGACTACCATGTGGATACATGACATTACCACCATTTGTGCTCCTAACTGTCTGTCCTGTTATTGAGAGATTCGCAGCAAAAACAGGAGAAACACTCGATAAGAGTGTGGCCATTACCGTACTAAGAGAGACAACTTTAATTAAATTTGGTGTGGAATATTTTTTTTTCATAAGAATCTCCTCCTACAGAGTTCAACATCATCACAACGCGCGAAAACACACATGGCAAAACCCTTAGTTTGCGCACTTCAAAAACCAATAAATCAAGACAAAACTCCCCCCTACGATACCGATACTTATCGGGCATCGACCTAAAATCTCTGCAACAACATCGAATCTAGAAAAGTCCCCAACCCTTTTAGCTAGAGGGATTCAAGCTAAAAAATAAATAAAAACACAAGACTTTGAAAATATACCGTAATCTCCATTCAAAAACACTGCGATTTATCTCTTAACAAAAATAGTTTCACTAAAGAGCAATTCTACTTTTCAAATAAAGCGCATCAGAAGAATGGCAAGAGTGTAAAAATAATTTTTTATAAATTTGTAAAAATACTTCTCAATAAATTAGCTGTTCTTATAAGCACAAATTTATGATTTTTTTAACTTATCGCACAATGTAATAATGACGATTATCATGATAATCTCACTTTTTGTTGCGAGGTAAACTGTTTCAATATATTATACATCCCTTTGAAAGAAATCTGTCTTAAATATAATGATGCACGCTCTGTAAAAAG
Source organism: Bartonella sp. MM97QHHN (assembly GCF_042194285.1). Lineage (NCBI taxonomy): Bacteria > Pseudomonadati > Pseudomonadota > Alphaproteobacteria > Hyphomicrobiales > Bartonellaceae > Bartonella > Bartonella sp. MM97QHHN. The sequence goes on from NZ_JBHIMS010000018.1 coordinate 8,526, forward strand.
TTTTAACGTACTCATCTTATCATCTTCATAAAAAGACAAAAGTGCATCTATAAATAGTCTTTCGTTCTTCTCTCTTATATATCTGTTACCCTTCTATAGGAACAAAACATCGTCATTGTATTTTCACTATTGTATAAATTTTTTAATATCACAAACCTAAAAGAAGCTGTTTTCTAAACTCTTTTCTCTCACATAACCCACTGTATTTTCACTGTTGTCCGTATCTTTTCTTCAACCAACAAATATTTCAGGAATGATGCTATACTCGCTTCTTTTTGAATCAATTTTGTTTGTATTGCTACCTGTCGTTCTTTTTATGAACCGTTTTATTTTTAATCAGAACAGTCTATTGATTTATAATGATAGTTTCTCGTTTTTCAGGTTGAATAAGAGACTCGAAGATCGTGAGATTCTCACATTCCAAACTTGGTTATACAGCAGAAAACCAAAAAAGTTTTATTTTTTAAAAGGCTGTTCATTCGTATCTTATGAAATTTCTAGATGTGCTTTTCAGTTTCGATTTTACGCTTTAAATGTAATTTTAAAAGTGGCAAAATGGCTTCGACTTCTTCTATATCATTGAGGTTTTGAATAAGCTCTTGCAATCTTCCATAAAGCTCTGCTGCTAATTCCGCAACATCTTCAGGAGAAAGTGTTATTTTTGCATCATGATAGGTCGTATAAACTAAATGTCCAAGCTTTTTCATCAGCCCAACAGGTATCGCTTGCGGTTTAAAACCAGCTGCTTTTGCCTTTGCCATATCTGAAAACATCTCGCCATTTCCCGTTACTAGCCAATCTAATGAAACACCACAAATTTCTTGATATTTGGAGAGCGCAGAGGCTGTAGGCTCACTTATACCAGTTTCATAAGTTCCTATAGAGCCAGCAGTGATACCAAGATGTTCAGCAAACTGCTTACGCTCTGTAAAACCAAGAGCGTGACGCACTTCACGAAAACGTTTTGCCAACTCAGTTTTAGGTTTTGCTTCCGGACGAGCCAAAAAAACACTCCAGAATCAATATAATTGCTGACTAAATAATTATATTGATTTATATCTATTATTACTGCCCCTTAAGAAGAGCAGTTATCACATACATAACCCCACAAAAACGGATGTTACAGCATCCATTTAAGCAGGAGCGAAAATTATGACAATTACAAAAAAATGCAATCGCCGTGGTACTTTTCTGAGCTGCGCCCCTGTAATATAACCTTGGAAAAACTCAAGCCTATCAGAGGCTATTTTCCAGAGTCAAAAACATTTGGACACAGGCCAATGAAAAAACTAAATGCGCCACTGCCAACTCTATCAGTTTGCATGCCAAGCCAATTCTTGCCAACTGCTTTCTCAAAAGTTGCAGTCATATTCTTTCAAAAGCAAAAAGCCTAATACGATTCTCTTCATTTCATGCTGTGCAATATACCACTGAAATCTTATTACAAAAATATGCTAATGCATTTCCCATAGGTTTTTATAAGGTAAAAAGTTTATCAATGTCTAAAAATCAATATAAAATAGGCAAAATAATTGGTATTCTACAAAAAACGAGATTATCACTCGTTATTAAAAAGTTAGACGTTTACAAACCCTGTTTGCTTATTTTATATATTAATGGCACTGATTTAGCTGTAACTGGTAATAGAGATTTCAGGGTGTTTGGTTTATCGTCAGAATACTCTTCCTCTACGCATATTAAAAGCCTTTTGGCAATGTATTTTAAATGCTATAAATTCTATAGTAAACACATTGCCATCCATATTTACAATTGGGCGCTTCAAAATCTTGGAGTAATAAAATCTTTAATAGGCTTTGATTTAAAAGCGCGTATTTTGCAGAAAATTGACAAAACCATGAGGTTCGTATACATGGCAATTCTAAGTGATGATAGTGGAGTGATACTTAAAAAAGCTGCATGGAAACCCGCAACGTTGAGGAATTAAGCATGACCTCTTTATGCGATAAAGAATTATCTGATACACTGGTTGGTCTTTATGACGACTATCAACGCGGTTTCGACATTGGAGAAGAGCTTAAATTGTGCGTGGATTTGGCGTTATCTCTTGAATTGGAACTCAGTATTCACCGTTTAAGTGAAACAGATGCTGTTTTAAAAAAAGAGATTGTGCAAACCTTGCATCGTCGTAGAAATACTCATTCCAATGAAGATGAAATTGATACAATTTTTCATATGGATTTTGAAAAACAAAAATAATACAATACTCTCCCCATGTAATACGATATTCCCTCATCGCTTTACTTTCTACTACGCTTAAACAAAAAACTTTCAAGAAGATTTAAAGTGTTACGTTTTCGTCTTCTTAACAACAGTGAGATGAATTAAAGAAACGCATCAATTCTTTTAGATCATTATCAAAAAATAGAGAGTATTCTCTAGCATACATCAATTTATGCTTTGTTCATTAAGCACCAACTTTTACATTTTCTCAACTCTCCTTTAAAAGCAAAATATGAAATGTGCTGCAGCGTAAATGTTTAAAAATAGCGTATATTGACCACTCTTAAACGTAATTTATTGTTTTTCATGTTTATAAAACAGCACTATGAGTATTCCAACAAACGCAACAATGCTTTGAAAAAAATATATCGATTGAGGTGATATGTTACTGTTATCGCTTGCCATGATGAGATAGACTCCGAGGATCAAGCATCCAGAGATACCATTAAAACTTGCCTGCAATCTTCCTTGGTATTCAGGATCACAAGAGAGTTGTGATAAAGAAATCGAAAGAGCCCAACTCGAAAGTCCAAATCCAATCATAAAGTAAACAGGAAAAACAACAAAATTGTATGTATTAACAGATAAAATAGCGAGGCCAATAGCCATAAAAGCTAATAAAATGGCTAATGTTTTCCTTATGGACAAAACTTTACAAAGAAGTGGTGAAAAAAACGCACCTGTCAATACGCCCATAGAATAAAGCACCTCCAATATTGCAAAGATCCTGCTATCCGCATGTAAAACCTCTTGTATATAAGGAACGAGAATAACAGGAATGGTCATCAAAAGAGTCATAATAATCATCTGACTTATATAAGGTACAAAAAGAGCCGGATTCTGTTTAAAATAATGAAGGCATTCTGTATAATTTTCCCACCAATTTTGCTGGTTTTGTTTTTTAGATCTTCGGTTTTTAGGTACCTTCATTGCAAAATTAAATAAACCAGCAATGATAAAGAATATACCACCTATTAGAAGAGTTCCTTTTGTTCCTGCATAGGATAGTATAAATCCACTTAAGCCCATACCTACGATAGTGCCAAGTTCATAAACCATATCGATGGTCGCATTTGCATTGATGAGCTGTTCCTTCAGCACAATACTTTGAATTAAAGAAATAGCTGATGGCATATAAAAAGGGATAAAAATACCCAAAAGAGCAGATAAGACCATCAATTCAATTTCTATACCAAAATGCCAAAGCATTACCCAGCTTACGATTACCAAACCTCTCGCAAGATTTGAAATAATAATCTGCGTTTTACGGTTATATTTATCTGCCAATATGCCAAAAATAGGCGCAAAAATAATGCTAGGCGTCCAAAGAAAAAGCATCATCAACGCTACACCACGGATTGAGCCCGTCTGATTGTAAGCGATCCATGACAATGTAATATAATTTAGTCCACTTCCAAATGTAGCAAATAAGCCGCTCAAAGTAAAATAGAGAAAAGTTCTATTTTCAAATAAAGCAATGCGTTCCTTCAAATTTGAAGTGAACATAAATTATCCTCTAAAATGAATACCAGTCGATATGCATAATACATCCTGTTTAAAAACAGGCATTCTTACAATTTTCATTTTAGATCATTAAATTTAAGAAAGCAAAATTTCTTTTTTGAGGCTTTTACAATCTTTGTGCTGTTGTATGATTAATTCTTCTATGAAAACAGAACATTTATGGACAAAAACAAATTTAATATTTTATGTGCGTTTTATTCAGAAGCTACACCTTTATACATATGTGAAACAATTTTACGGTATGGAAGCTTCACTCACATCATTGCCCTTATTATTCCGTGCACTAAAATATGTTCGAGTATATCCTTCCATGTCGTTCTTCTATCACCACACTTCGTCTCTAAAAGAATAAACATACTATTATCCTCACAATAAATACTGCTAACTTTTCTACTCCCCTTCTCTAAATCTTTTAAAACAAGCCCATTACAGTTAGTTTTCTAATTAAAATATATAACGTAATATCTTCCTGAGCAGTTAAATTATTGCAATCATATCTCTAAAGTTTCAGATTTAGAGTACAAATACATAAAGGAGGATTTATCGTGGATAACTTGATTAATAAATGATTTTATTCATAATCAAAACAAACCTTATTTATATGATGTCGTATTTGATGATGAATTAAAGAAATAGGAGCAGTTCCATCAATTGTTATAAACTGCTCATCTATTTCCGATAACACTTTGTATACTTTGTAAACTTTTTCAATAAAAGAGAGTTTTTCTTCGTATTTTAAGTTTAAACCATCCCTTTTCTGCAACCGTTCCAGTATAGTAATGGGCGGATCAGCTCTATCTTTTCTCAAACCACTGCCCTCGCTATAAGCATTTGATATCCGATCCCGTCAAAAGCAGCAGAGCAATTCTTGGAAAACATCGCTGAGATATTGAAATATGCCTTGCAAAAGCGTTTAAATCAAATGTTTCACTATATTTTTCGGTATATTCATAAACTGAAATTAAGAATATTATAATAAGACCTCAAACAACGACGACGCCCAAATCAGCCGTAATAAAGCCTCCTAAAACTGAACCAATAATACCTCTCTATCAGACAGACTACCATGTAAAGGTTTTAATACAATACCTTAGCGCTAATGCCATAAATGTTTCTGATAGATAACGAAGTTTATTGTCACAACAACATCTAACAACGGTCAATAGAAAAACCTAAACCTTGAGTATAAATAAAATCAACTTGAAAGCGCAAAATATATCTCTAGGACATAGTTATATTCGTTATCTGGCTTTCCCCTTATTGGCAAGCCTCCGCAACAGACGCAGTAAAAATACCAGCCTCTATCGCTATTCATTCTCCTGAATAATAAGCTATCACTACCATAAACATCAGCGTTCAAATTTTTCCTACCGAAAAAACTTGACATGCCCAGTAATATGTGTGTATTCATTATTTGTAAACATGATGTGTGCTGATTTATAATACTGCGTGTTTTTAAGAGATTCCGAAATGGGGGGGATAATGTGCACAAGAAACTGATGTTTCGGTTTTATGGGCTTGTTGTCTTGCTATATCTTTCTGATATGGTTTTATTTTTAAGTAATCTGTGGAATGCTTATCGCATAACATCCTCATCGGTTTTCCTAGGCGTAACCATGGCTTTGGGCACCATTATGCCCTATCTTTTGAAAAAAAGCGGTCTTGTGCGCATTAAAGCCTCATTGCGGTTGGTCGATTTATACAAAAGGCGAATCATTATCTATAGCCTTCTTTTATTGATTGCACTTTTCCATTACGCTGATTCCCCCTTTGGTTTTATCGCTGTCTCTATCTCTATCGGCTATCTCTCTTTGATTACCTTAAGCACACTCGAGACTTATAATACTAAACTAGCACTTAGTGGTTATATTAGCGCCCAAAAGGCTTCCCGCATTATGCAAACAGTGGTGCAAATTGGCGCCTTTTTGGGAGCAGCATTGAGTGGTTATCTCTTAGAAGCGACCAGCCCTCGAGGGGCAGCGGCTGAAATTGGCTATAATGGTTTGATTGTGACACTTTGTTTGTTTGACATCATTATAAGCCTTATAGCCGGATATATTATCTTTTGCGATGAATACAACGCTACAGATACCACAGCACCTGCAACCGATAAGAAGACAGCACCTATACCGCAAGCGGATGGACTCTCCCGTGAGCTTAAACTTTTATGCGTCTGCATAGGGCTTATTGGCTTTCATATTTGCGCTTATAATACGCTGGCAACCATTCTTTTTCAGAGTGTGAAAAATTTTGGCTCTGAATATTATGGACTTTGCAGTGCGGTTGCGGGCATGGGCGCTTTTTTGGCTGCTTTTATCAAAATCCCTCGCTTTGAATTTATTCTCCCAGCCCTTATGTTGAGCGTGGCTGATCTTATTTTTAGCACCACACAATCGCCCTATTTGGCTGTGGTCTTTTGCTTTTTTATTGGCTTTTCAATGAATACCATGCGAATTAATGCCCGCAAACATACGATTGAAGCGACTAAAACAGAGGCTCAAGCAGAGCTGGTGGGAAGCTATAGCGGTATGCTTTATACTCTCTCCCAATCGGCAGGTTATGTTATCCTTGGTCTTCTTACAAGCTCTGCCCTTATGGGTCCTCAAGCAGCTGTTTATCTTCTCCCCCTTATAGGGCTAATAATCTTTATTTATATTCTTTTCCTTTTATTGCAGCGGAACAAAGTATGAAAAAACCTATTCTTATTGTCGACCCTTTCTCCACGGGTGCCCTCTATGCCCCTGCTTTGCAAAAATTAGGCTATGCTTGCTATGGTGTTGTCTCTCAACAAGCTCCTTTTTCACACTATATGCTTTCTTATCAGGGAGAGGGCATGGCAGAAGCGAAGCTTCATAGTGTAGATGAGATAAAGAAACGCTTTCCTATCGGCGCGATAGAGGCCGTGGTCGCAGGCGCCGAAGGGGGTATTTATTGTGCAGATCAATTGGCGGCTTATTATGGTTGTCTTGGGAATAACCCCTTGACTACCGATTGGCGACGGAAAAAAGCAGCGATGCAAAAACGCCTTTGTGAAAATGATTTATCTTACATCCGATCAAAGATTCTTACAAAAAACGATTGTACTCTCGATGATTTTGAAAGCCACAGCGGCTATGTGGTAAAGCCGAATGATTCTGGTGGAAGCGATGGTGTTTTGTTTTTCTCCAGCCGTGAGAAAGTGGCGGCATGGTCCTCTAGAATCGACTGGACACAAAAAAATATTTTTGGCGCACCTAACGATGCTTATTTGCTCCAAGAAAGATTGGAGGGAGAGGAATACATCGTCGACGCCGTTGTAAATGGAGAGGCTATAAAGATATGTAGTTTGTCACGATATAAAAAAGGTATTCATAATGGAAGTACTTTTGTTTATGAAACGCTTGATGTGCTTGATGCTCAAGATCCCTCTTATGCCCCTCTTATCTCTTATGCAAAACAATGCATTCGCGCACTGGGGATTGAATATGGACCTGCGCATATGGAAATCATGCAAACAGCTCGTGGTCCAGTAATGATCGAAGTAGGAGCCCGTCTCCACGGAGGAATTGCACCCACCTTGTTCGCGCATTGCTATGAAGATGATTTACTTGAAAGCTCCGTTAACCTTATTGCAGGCGTGTTTTCGCAAACCCCAAGTCGCTTTAAGAAAAAAGGGCGTATTATCTTCCTTATCAACGAGATCGACGGTCATATTATAAAAGATGTTAACGTATGGCGGCAAAAGCTTCATTCTTGGGAAAATGTGGTTCATTTTACGCTCTTTTTTAAAGAAAACGAGCCCCTCCCCCTAACCATCGATTTAAATACCTGCCCTGCCATTATAGCAATTTGGGGACACAGTGATGATGAATTATCAGCTTTGGAGAGGGTCATTCGTAGCAATTTCTTATAAAATACAACAATTGGGAGGAAAACATGGATTCAGCAGCGCAAATAATTGAAAATATAGACAAATATGAAAAATGGAAGCAGGTCGTTTTTAAAGAATTCGATGCAACCATGAATAACACAATTAGACCTTTTCCCTGCCTATTCGGTGTAAATGGATACTCAAAAAATATGCTTAGATTTGGGTTCTACAATAAGTTGACCGCAAAAAATATGATGGAAGACCTGATAACTTATTGCGATAACTATAAAAGTTTTGGAAAGAACACATCTTTTGTTGCATTCGAGAAGCCTGCCCCCGTACAAAGTATCGAAGTTTATAGAGAAAAATTCTTGTCTATACTTAAAGATTTGCGAACTCTTGATGACCAAGAATGGCCTAAGCATATACCAAAAAATATGGACAATCCTTTATGGGAGTTCTGCTTTCATGGCGAGCCTATGTTTATAGTTTGCAATACCCCATCCCATATAAACAGAATAAGTAGGAGAAGTTCTACATTTATGTTAACTTTCCAGCCTAGGTGGGTTTTTTCTGATCTGCTCGATACAGAACAAAAAGCAAAAAATGCATTCTCCGCTGTAACAAAAAGACTTGAACCTTTTGATATTATAACAAAATCTCCTTTTTTAGGAAAATATGGCGAACCCCAAAATAGAGAATGGACGCAATACTTCCTGCAAGATAATAATATTGAATCCCCACCTTGCCCATATCATATAATGGAGCACGATAATGACTAAATTTTCTAAAATTAAATTAAATAAAAATATCTATGATATATTCAAAATGATGCTTCCAGAGCAAGGATCAATAGAGATACAAAGAGATTTTCCAAAAAAAAATACACGATTGGCATATTCACCAGGTCGATGAAACTCTCTTAATTATAGAGGGAGAGTTAGATTTTTTCTATAGCGAAAAACATATAACCTGTACACCAGGAGATATTATACATCTACCTGCCAATACAAGGCACAAATCAATTGCGGCAGATGTAGGATGCATATATGCAATTGCTACAGAAAATCTCACTATTGGAGATATTAGAAATGGGTAACCGCACGCTCTTTAATGGATTCTTTCTCATACAGGATTTTATTCTTTTACTCCTGCTTCCCATAATGCGCCCATAGATTCTGCGGAAAATAAGGCTATGAAGTTTACGTCCTCTACCCAAACCAACGTAGAAACTTTTCAGAAACGACATTTTACAGTACAAAATAGAACGTTATTCTTTAGGAATAAAAAATGGATCAAGCTTAACGGATTAAACAAAAAGGAAATAATTTTGTTTACAGCTTTATTGTCGAGCATTCACGAATGGATTCTGGTATTATCTCTATCTGAAACTCCCTACAAGCATGAAGCAGAAAAGTTATCAAGCATATTTAGTATACCTAATGAAAACTGCTATTACCATGCGTGATGGCTCTAAAATGTAGATGGATTTGAATTTTTAAATAATTTTTAACTATTACATCACTTTATTTTCATACTTTTTAAATAATATTCAATAACTTAAGTAAAATAAATATTTTTATTTTGGGTTTTGTTGTGTTGTTAATCTAAGGCATGTGAAGAGAATATATTAAAGAATTAAAATATTTATATATCGAAATTGAAGATGTCCTATTTTACCCAAAAAAGAACTATTATGACATAAGTGAATTTAGCTATTAATCTTTTGTTGCCAACAAGTGGAAAAATGATGCTGAATGTAGAAAAAATTGCATAAGAACCTTTAACAAAAATGATTAAAATTTAGATAGAATTACAAGGTATAAAATAGAATTTATTCCATCAGCGCTGCAATTTTTTCTGGTTAATTTATTCTACCAATATCATTAAAGCTTTCTTCTAATGACATCGTCTATCATTGGAGGGAGATATATGATTGTTTTTCGAATTGTGACAGCACACAAATTTCGTGATTTATTTTGTCCATTAAAAGATGTTTGTTAGTTGAGTAAGTTAAAAAAATACATAGAATTCCGTATAATGAAGTGTGTATGTATAAAACTTCTCAGGATGATCGTATTAATAGCAATGTTAAAGGGGGGCTTTTTTTGGAAAAATTGTAAAGAAATTATGAGTATCTCTAGGAGAAAAAACTCTGATTTTTAAAACAGAGAGAAACATTGATTATAACAGCTTATTAAGCTAAACGCAGAATATTTATCCTAATAATTGATGGTTAATTGTAACGGGATAGTTTTTTGATAATCATAAAGAAAAAGGTATAGAGCGTGTTTCTTTTAGTTAAGAAAGAGTGTTGCTCATTTTTTTTCTAAAAGTAAGCAACTTCAAAGCTAATTTTTTGTTCTTATAGTGGTGAGAAAATAATTGTCGAAGTCAGTGAAGGGAAGCTTCCAATAGATTGTTACAAAGTTTAATAAAAGTTGGAATACTTAAAAATTCTTTAGTTTCTATTATGATTTAAGAATACCAGGTTAGGATACGGAGAATTCAAGAGCTCAAAACTTTGTGATAATATTGGTTTAGAATTACATCTTGTTCATTCAGACGAGATGAGCCAATTATTATATGTCATAGAGACATATGGGTGGAAAATTTAAAAAAAGCTTATCCAGAATCTGACTTAAAGGTTATTGGAACTTTAGTAGTAAGATTGGCTTGGTCTCATGTTTCTCAAAAATTAGTAACCAATCTTGTTGTGACTAGACTAAATTTGGAAGATCTGCTCACTGAGCGTTTTTATAATATTATGAAATGATAAAAATATTAATATTTCTTCTTGTCCGGGACATGAAGCCGGTGCTATTTGTATTTATTATCCGTTGCACCATTGTCCGAAATATATTTTAAGTGGTTGTCATTTGAAATATGCCTTGGAAAATTATTTGGCAAGAGAGCGTACTTATATGTATTGGAAAGTAATTTCCTATTATTTGTCTCAATCTATGGGTACAACGTTGTCAAGTATAGAATTCATGCTGACAGATGACTTGCGAAAAATAAGTGTCTATAACGCATTTAGACTAAAATTTTACGAAAAGCTAGAATTTAGTCCCGAAACATATTCGACAATGGAGAAAATCATAAAATGGCTTGAATCTCTGTTTAAAAGGGAGGAGGTTATTGCGTAATTCTGTTTTTCTTATGATTGTGATTGGTTGTTTGACGAGTTTTTGTGCTAGTGGTGTATTATCTATTGGCCTTTCTTTGTTACAATTCCAAGATACAACGGGAGAAACTTCTGCTACTTTAAATGTCGTTAATTTAATCGCAATTGGAATTGCTGGCTTATGTTTGGGAAACATGTTGGCGCACTATCAAGGCTTTATAATTGGGTTTTATAGTCAAATTATTTGCGCTTGTTTATTGTCTTTCTTATTATTTATGAACAATCCGGTGCTTATTTTATTTGTATTTTTTTTACTTGCTCTCTTGATGGGGGTTGATAACCCAAATAACAATAGTGCCTTGAATCAGCTGGTTCCAGCTCCCAAACAAAAAGCTGGAGTTTTTGCATTTTACACTAGTTGCTGTCAGTTTTTTGTTATTATATCCCCATTGCTTATATATTTTATAATTGCGCATTTGGGGCACAAAATAGCTATAGCCTTTATTGTATTTATCTATCTTTTGAATGCCTGCTTATGGTTTCGTATAAAGTCTATACAACAACTAAACAGAGCAAAAGAGCTATTAAAAAAGCCATCTCAAAAAGCTTATGGAGTTGGGTTCAGGTGTCTTTGGCGGATTTTTGCGTTGCGTTTTTTAACGATTAATCGTATTTTGAATAATTCTCTCTATACGGGGACTATTGTTTTATTGCCACTTGTTCTTGCTTCTATAACATCAGATAATATAAAATTTACAGCTATTCAAAATTCTATTTTTGCTTTGTCAGCACTGGGTTTTGTGATCAATGGTCTTATCTCATCTTATTATTTACGGAAATTTCCATCTTTAATTCGTTTTTTTGTATGGGGGGCACCGGCTTTTGCCGTGATCGCAATCTCTTTTGTTTTATATTTAAATTTTACTCAATATTCCCTTTATATTATGGGGTTTTTATTAGGTATTGGGCAATTTTATTTTAGGGTATCGGGAATAACAATTGGACAAGCTATCACACCTAGTGAAAATTTAACCGAGGTGATTTTGGCAGGCGATGCCAGTGTACGCATCATAACAGCTTTATTCTCTATTGTGCTTTTATATGCAGGAAAATTTTTTTCATTTTCTATATTATACGTCCTGTGTGTATTTATAGGCTTTTGCGCCCCTTTATTTATTTTGAACGGACTATCTATTTACATACAAAGCTTAGAGATAAAAGAAAGCGCCGCATGAATGATGTTCAATTATTATATTACGTCAGCCTTTTTTTGATTATCGTATAGATAAAAATTTTGTACAAATATTCATGACATTAATTTTAAATGAGCACATTGCGTGAGAAAAGCTGAGGTGTTCGTTACCTCTCATGTGGATAAAACGCATTTAGCCCGTTAATCAACGAAATTGCAAATAGCACTATGATCACCATTAATTCTAAAAGCTCTACCAGAAGTTAGTGATAATGGCAAAAATCCTTTAATGATATTTGAAGAGATCGTTTATGCTAGATCAGGTTATCTAAAGATCGAGAGGAGAGGAGCTTAAAAAGTATAAAATTCATGGAAATTCAACAGCAATTTCTAGGTGTACATAATGATAGGCATAGATCGACGCGAACTGGTCAAATTCAAACAATAAAAAATCCTGCAAATGCTGAGCTTTTTAAACTATGTCATATCAAGCATATGAAAGTTCGTTTTAAATTAATGGCGGAGAGAGAGGGAGCGTTATATTTATATAAAATCAATAAGTTATATAAAAGTTCGGGAGTTTTGATTCCGTTGATT
>NZ_JBHIMS010000108.1:0-1647 GCF_042194285.1 Bartonella sp. MM97QHHN
GAATTTATGACGAAGACCAGGGGGACCACCAAAGATGCCGATAATTTCGGGGGTATGGCTGCGGATTTTCATTTGTAAACTTAGCGCTTTCACACCAAGACCGCTCACATCAATTTGCATATCAGAGCCGCCCGGTTGATAGGTTTCTGTAATTTCTTCCAACGTGGGCAGTTTCAATGTTTCAAGATCAAGGTGAAGATTCACATCATCATCAACAATCAAGGTAAAACCGCGTACAATGCGTAAAGTCATGCTTTAACTCCTTGCTGCTTTGCGATAAGTTTCAAGCGTATCGCCAAATTGATAAGTCATTTTCTTTTGGATATCTTGCGCCAAACGGTCAAAATAAGCGCTATTGCGCCGGCTGCCGAAACTCAAATCTTCTAAAGGTGGCACTTCTTCTGCATCAAATTCCACCCGCAATTTCCCCAGTTGTAAAGTGCTGTTTGAATTTAAATCACGATCAAACCAAACCCGCCCACCAAGCAGTGCACCGCGTGCAATCATATCATCAAGAAAGCTGGTCAAAGAGCGGGTAATGGCAATAACATGTTGACCAGTCAGATTCTCATCATTGGCCCAAGGGCGCAAATTGTTAATGATGGTTTTTTCCAAAGCTGCACGGGTGCGCACCACATTGACAAAGCGCCAAAGTGGATCACTGGAGGTGGTATGATTTCCCCATAAAATGCGCCCATTGGCAGCCATTTGCCCATGCGCATTTTGACTAAGTCGTGCTGGAATAAAGGTTGCAATATCGGCTTGATTGAGGCGATTTGCCTCATGATCGATTTCCCCATCAAAATAGCTAATGGGGCGTGCTGTCCCTAAAATGCCATGCACATCTTGGTTGGAAGGAGACCAAAAAACACCGCCCCTTTGCTTGTCACGTTTGATAAACATGGCTGCTGCAAAAGGACTTGCCGGCTTTATACTAACACCCCCATCAGAATTTGCCACCCGTACAAAGGGATCAATCAAATAACAAAAGCGTGANCGGCTTTATACTAACACCCCCATCAGAATTTGCCACCCGTACAAAGGGATCAATCAAATAACAAAAGCGTGAGGAAAAATCTGCACGATAAGCAAGGCTTTCTTGCGTGTTTTTACCCCCCGTATCAAACACGGCAATGGCTTGTAGCTTTTCTGCAACCTGTTCCAAAGCGTCTGCCACTTCAATTCCGGCATAATATCAAAAAATACAATAAAGTCAATAGGTTGTTTGCAACTATTTTATATGAATCCACTTAAGAATCCACATTTTTATACGTGATTCATTTGACCATTTTTTATAAATAATTGCCATGTATGAATAGACCATAAAAAGCTAATCATGATACAAATATTATAACGCATGTGTGCATTCAAATGAAATGAAAAGCAGATATCATTTATAACAGTTCATAAATTTTATGACACGTTTTTATCACAGCACAAATCACATTGTTTTAAAGATTAGATTGTTGATCACATGATAAAAACATAAAATTACAGTTCTCAAAGTTGAGAAGCGTAAAATCTAAAAATTCTATAGCAATATTTATTACCTATTAAAGGGTAATCGTTTGAACCTGTCATAAGCTTATAGGTTTAATTTAAAAAATTGCATAAAAGGATTAAGGATAAAATCGCTTTTAAAACGCT
>NZ_JBHIMS010000043.1:0-1433 GCF_042194285.1 Bartonella sp. MM97QHHN
TGCGCATTACCACAAACCTTGGCGTTGCCATAAATCGCAGCTGCTAAAAGAACATTGGCATTCTCATAAACACGGGCATTGCCATAAACATGAGAAAAACCAAGAACCTTGGCATTGCCAAAAACACGTGCATCACCATAAACCCATGCCCTATTCCCAACCCAACAATCGCCCTCATGAGAGAGGTTGCCTTCACTCTCTACAAAACCACCAACATCACCTGCTTTAACTTTTCCAAAGCTTCTCAATGCACGAATGCGGTGAAGAGTTTTTCCAGCAAACTCAATTGTTTCATCAGTAAGTTCGTATTTCTTTTCTACAGCCATCATCACCTCCTTAAGGCTGCAAAGTCTCACGCGCGCTATCAACGCCGGAACTTTTTGCAAATGTAGTCATTGGGGGGTGTTGCTCTTGCATTAATCTCTGCAAGCGCTCGGGATAAAAAAAATCTTCTGGACGCAAATCTATCCCATGATCACGTGCNAAGCGCTCGGGATAAAAAAAATCTTCTGGACGCAAATCTATCCCATGATCACGTGCATAGTTCAGAAGCATAATTTGATACTTAGCTGGTATAATTCCGCCTTTACCCTCTAGTTTTTTTAAAGGATAAGTCCATTTATAAACAGCAGACACATGGCATTGAGAAATCAATGACACACGTTTCGCACCGCCTAAATATTTTATAATCGTACCTGCTGAATTTTTGATATTCATTTTAATTTCTCTATTTATCAAACGGGCATTTATTCGATTATAGAAAAAATGTCAACATTTTTTCTAAAATAGAAATGTTGATATTTTTTAAAACAATAGGAATATTGATAAGTATGGATATTCAAAAAGAAATAAAAATTTGGGCAAATGAAAAACTTAAAACAATGGGTCATGGGTCCCGAACTGAATTAGCTAAACATATGGGACTTCATACATCTGTTGTATCTAAAATGCTTTCTGTCGATGATGATAAAGAAAGTAGAAGCATATCTGCTGATGAACTCGTTAGATTAACTTCATTTTTTAAAGCTCTCCCCCCTCATTTTATACCCGATAATTGTGATGATTATTTTTTAAAATTATATTCCTCGGCAAAGCCAGAGCATAGAAAAGCCGTCATTTCTTTTCTGCGATCTTTGCAAGAAGAAGATGGAAAATAACCACCCGTTTTTGCTCATTTGTTAATGACGAAAATATTTTTAGAGCTTTTTTAGACTGCTTCATACAGAATTTTCTCCACATTGAAATGAAAATTAAATTACTTTTTTGTGTAGACTATTTGTCTATTACTAAAAAAATTTTTTCTGTTTTAGAAAAATTATATTGACTTATTCTAAAATCGAAAATATGTTCACTCCATATCTTAGAAAATAACTTTTGCCAATAGGCAGTATGGAGGCATTTGTGAATAAACCAGTGTTTATAAATTCTGATGA
>NZ_JBHIMS010000044.1:0-100562 GCF_042194285.1 Bartonella sp. MM97QHHN
CTATTGGAGAAGAAACATTCATTTGTGGTAAACGCGGGAAAAAAATACCCAAAAAAAGCTTCGGAATTACATTTTATAATGTGTGTACCAAAGCAGGTATCAAAAAATCGGCGCATGAATTGAGAAAATTAGCAGCAAAACGTGGCCGCTAATTCTGGTGCAACAGTATCACAACTCAAAGCAATTTTTGGCTGGACAAATGATGCTATGGCATCTCTTTACATAAAGAGCACAGACCGTAAAAAACTCGCTCTTGCAACCATAAAAAAGCTTCAAAAAGATGAGGGATAGAGGCAAAAAAACTCAATAGAATCAAGATTCACCTATTCCCTTATATTAGACATAAATATTTTATTTTACACATACTTGTGAATGAATCGTCTTTTAAAACTTTGTCTTTTAAAGTTTACGCTTTCTGACTCTGCATAATTTAGCGTTTTTAAGTTCTATTCTTGAAAAACTATGTAATACCTTCACAAACTATCTATTGATCTAAGGGTATTGCTCAATAATTTTTTCTTCCATTCAAATTAACTTTTTGCTTATCCCACAGAAAAAGCATTACAAATATACCTAATTTCCAGTCATATCTAGAAGAGATTTTAAACTATCGATGCAAATCTTACATAAATTTTTATTCAAATAGTGCAAATCAGCCATTCCCTCCAAGGCGTCTCTTTAGACGCACTAAATATCTGAATATTTTTATTTAAAAAATTAAAATCTTTTAAAGAGCTTTCTTATTGAATTGTACTTAATTTAAACTCAATAAAAACTTTCCTTGAATATATATGTCATTCTTACAAATTTATCTCTCATAAACTGTCAGAGTAATAACATTTTCTTTTCGCCAATATAAACGATCTAAATAAAATAAATATCTGGAAAGGTAAAATAATTCAAAAATACACGACCGGAATTTAATATAATTTATCAAACATTTTCAACTAAACATTTCTTATTATTACGAAAACGATTGTTAGAACTTAAAAAAAATATTGCTTTGTAAAAAATTTTTAAACAGGAAAAAAATGATAAATATCATAATTACCTTTCATTTTTTCAGAAAAAACTATCATGTTTAAAAATGAAACTCTTAGATAACACACTCAAAGAATTAACTTATGAAGAATTATTTTAATTGAAACTTAAATAGTTTTACAAAGAACGCTTTAAAATGCGTATTAAAATGATTGACCTTTTACAAGAAATTTGTCAAAAAGCATATCTAGTTTGGAGGGGTGGCCGAGCGGTTTAAGGCACCGGTCTTGAAAACCGGCGTGCAGGAGACTGTACCGTGGGTTCGAATCCCACCCCCTCCGCCACAGCACTTTTATGGTGCTATAACTTATTGATTTCATGTGTGTTTTTTCAAGGTGNTTGCTTTTTATTTGCCTAATGAATACACTAACAACTTCATAACATTGGTAAAATTATCCGGCGGGCTATTATTAAAAGAATCAGAAAGTTTTTTGTAAAATTCTTTCCACAAACATTTATTTTCAATAAAGCCACCTAATTCATCAGCCTTAACTTTAGCAAAGATATAACCAAAGTCTTCTAAAGCTTTAATGCAATAAAGAGTGAGATTATAAAATACATGCGTTTCATTTATTAAAGCAAATTCTTTTCTTTAAAAAGGTTATAGCCTTCTATCTAACAGCGTTTTTGCTGTAAAATTCAAATTATCGATCTGCTCAACTAAAGAACTTTCATTGTTTAGCTTTTGTGCTTTTTTCAAAGAGATGTGGGCTTTCAAGAATAAGCTTTTCTCGTGCTTTTTGTAACTGTTTAATGACTTCATCAATCTTTGATGGAGAACAAAAAGATTCTTGGCTATTCAACAAATGCAGCCTCTCCTTTCCCTCATACAAACATTGCATCTGAGACTGAAGTATTCTAACTTCTTGAAAAAAAAGACGTCCTGTTTCCTTAAAACCATTATTAAGTGCAAAAAGTTGATCGGAAATGGATAGCAGAATTTGTTTTAAAAAACGCTCATTTTCTTGGCGTTTACGATATTCTAAAATAAGAGCATGGCTTATCTCATCTAACTGTTTTTTTGTAGAATCAATTTGACGCAATAAATTTGGTTTTTCCCCCATATCACCTTTTCTCACCTTCACAAGCATAGCATGAATGTCTAATAACTTAATTGCGGAATGAGATAAATAATCAACAACTGTAGGCGTATTAACATAGCGTTTCCGTGCAATCATCACAAACTCACCTAATGACTGTTTTTTACATTCATCCCGCCATTTATTTTTCATTTTACAAGACCATTCTAAAGAAAGTGCTAAAAAATATTACCTCCAATACATTATTCGATGGAGCCTCTTCTCTCTTTTCACGATCAACGTGGAATCCGTGGAGAGAGAAAACGTACAGGTGTATAAAGGATAAGATGTGTTGTTTTTTCCAACACACTACTACCATCAGCAAGAAGGGCTTGACTAGGTGACAATTCTGTACCTTGCATAATTGTGGAAGCCAAAGAACCTTCTCGAGAAAGAGCCATCAATGTTGGCGAAGATGCAAAGACATTGTGTGCCCCCCCATCCACATGAGAGAAATCAAGAACAGCTATTCCATTTTTACGCAACATTTCAATATCTGAGCCATCGCCCACACGATGATGTCCACCCGTAAGACGTCCTGAAACCGCAAGAGCTTTATCCGCTCTGGATACTAAAATAGCGGTTGGCTGCGGGAGTTTTTTTATATCATTAAGTTGGCGCTCAAATACATCAACATCAATATCTGGTGCAGCCATTAATAAACTTGTAATACGACGAATAGGCCTATATTTTCCCTGTAACGCTAACGTTCTAAATGCTTCCATTATAACAAAATTGCCCATAGAATGTGCAATAACCGAAATTTGATCAGCATTGGTTTCACTAATAAGTGTTAAAAGCTCTATCAATCCGTCACGGGCAAAATTAGCACTGTCACGATCATAAATATAAAGAGGAACTGATCCGGCCGAAGGCCAAGAATAATGCACAGCGACAACATTTAAAGAATAATCGTGTGTAAACTGTGCTGTACGAAATGTACCATCTGCAAAATTATTATTATACCCATGGATAAAAAGAAAAACTTCTCTTTTTCCTTTTGGCTTTTTTGCTAAAGCAGCATTTAATCGCTGTTTAAACTGTTCTTTATTATCGTATTTTTGCAATGCTACTGCTGCAAAATACTTATCATGCGTAGGTTTATAGGCATTTATTTCAACAACTCCCTTTACATGTTGCTGAGGAATTCCTACGTCAACACGATTATAATGAACTTTATTTGATCGCTCTGCACCATAAGGTTGAGCGTAATTATTTTGCATCATACGACTCGTTGCAACATACACTGGAACGATGGCTTTTGGAGAAACTGGTTTCCCTTCAACTTCCCTTTCTACGGCAGTCATAGAAGGTGTTGCATGCACCCCATGCCAAAGTACAGCACGTGAATCACTACACGCTGATAATAAAGAAATACAAATAAGAAGTGTTAAATATCTCAGAATCATTATACTTCTCACTGCAACTTCACCCCACCTTATAAAAATATAACATTTCAAATGCATAGATAAAGTAATAAAAACGAAACATTATTGGCAACACACCAACAAATAACATACAAAAAAGATTTTTCTATAATGCCTATAAATCCCCTCTCTCTAACATAACTTCATCTCATTATGGAGAGACTCACTGCTAACTGGTGCGGTCGAGAAGACTCGAACTTCCACGGGTTGCCCCACAGCGACCTCAACGCTGCGCGTCTACCAATTCCGCCACGACCGCACGTGGAAAGAAAAAATCTTGGTTTTTAGCCTTTAACAAATCATAAAGAAAGGTACAAGCCAATTTTCTTTTTCTCATAATTTATTTTATCCGGATGCTTTATAACTTAATAAAGATTACGAGAAATATGGGCTTTACTATGACCTTTGAACCATCATCATAAAATGTGCTTGTGCCGCTTGATCTTTTTCATAATAACCATGAAAGTTTTTTGTAATTGTTGTAGAGCCCTGTTTTTGGATTCCTCTCATAGCCATACACATGTGCTCAGCCTCAATCAATACTGCTACACCATGAGGCTTCAGATACGTTTTTAACGCGTGAGCCACTTGCGCTGTCATAGCTTCTTGAGTTTGTAAACGACGAGAAAAAATATCTACAACACGTACAATTTTTGAAAGACCAACAATTTTTGCATTAGGAAGATATGCTATATGTGCTTTCCCAATAATTGGGATCATGTGATGCTCACAGTGTGAATAAAAAGGTATATTCTTTACGATTACGGCTTCATTGTATCCTGAAACCTCTTCAAAAACTGTACCTAAGGTTTCTTTAACCGATTGACTATAACCATTAAAAAGCTCGCGATATGCCTTGGCTATACGTTTTGGAGTATCTAAAAGCCCTTCTCTATTTGGATTTTCCCCTATCCATAAGAGTAATGTACGAATCGCCTCTTCCACCTCTTCAATACTCGGACGCTTTTCTTCAGATAAATTTGTGTCTTCTTTAACAACATTACGCATTCAAAAACTCCAAGCTTACTCTATACAAAGCATTTGCTCCATACCTATCTCATTTTGTATAATCTCTATATAAGCGAATTAAAAGTTTAAACAATCACGACTCTCAAAATTTCAGGCAATAGCGCATGATTGATAATATCTATAATGATAAAATACTTAAATATGCTGCACATATAGGCAAAATTGGGCGTCTTAATAATCCTGATGCAACATCAAGAAAACATGCACACCTTTGTGGTTCGACAATCACTGTAGATTTAAAAGTGGAAAATGGTATTATTACCGATTTTGCTCACGAAATACATGCATGTGTGCTAGGGCAAGCTTCAGCTTCACTTTTAGCATCTCATATCATCGGACAAACAACTCAAGATCTTAAAATATTGCGTGAAGTTATCTACCAAATGCTAACGCAAAATGGTCCTTCTCCTCAAGCTTCATTTGAGGATTTTTCTTGCTTACAGCCCATTAAAGACTATAAAGTGCGCCATGCAGCAACACTACTACCCTTTGATGCAACGATAGACTGCATTCAAAAAATTGAAGAAAAATAAATGTTCAAATCACAATCTAGACAAAAAAAGTTGACTCGGAATTACACAGGCACTTGGCAAAAAACACCCGGACGATTATTGGGTGTTTTCTTAATACGTTTCTATCAAATAACACTTTCGAGCCTTATAGGTAATCAGTGCCGCCATGCCCCGACTTGTTCAGAATATACATATGAAGCGATTGCACGCCATGGGCTTTGGGCTGGTGCATGGATGGGACTCTTTCGTATCATGCGTTGTGGACCCTTTGGAACAGATGGCTTTGATCCAGTCCCTCCATCGCTTGGAAATTCTTGCTGTTTTTATAAACCTTGGTGTTACTGGAAAATTTCTGACAAACACAACAAATAATCCTTTTCTTTTTTCACATGTATTGATAAAAAAATTAGTCTATAAGCTTTTTACTCAATTTTCACGAAACCATCCGCAATCGTTAGCGGAATTGGATTAAAAGGGTGTTTTTATGTCTTGCTCTATTTCTCTTTTTTTTCCCGATGGTTCAAAACGTAATTACCCCGCCGAAATGACAGGCTTGGAATTAGCAGAATCTATTTCTAAATCACTTGCAAAAAAAGCAGTCGCCTATAGTCTTGATGGTATCACGCGAGACTTATCGGATCCATTGGGACAATCTGGTCAAGTAGAGATTATTACCCGAGAAGATTCACGCGCTCTTGAGCTCATAAGGCATGATTGCGCCCATGTCCTTGCTGAAGCAGTGCAAGAGCTCTTTCCTGAAACGCAAGTAACAATAGGTCCTGTCATTGAGAATGGATTCTATTATGATTTTGCACGCCAACAACCTTTTACATTAGATGATCTCACCGTCATTGAACAGAAAATGCGTGAAATTATCCAACGCAATAAACCTTTTAGAAAAGAAATTTGGTCTCGTGAAAAAGCAAGAAAAGTTTTTTCTGAGAAAAAAGAATTTTATAAAGTTGAACTTATTGATAGCATTCCTGAAAATCAAGATTTAAAAGTTTATTATCAAGGGGAGTGGTTTGATCTTTGTCGCGGACCGCACATGCAATCTACAGGGCAAATTGGGAATGCTTTCAAATTAATGAAAGTTGCAGGAGCTTATTGGCGTGGCGATGCCAATAATCCAATGCTCACGAGAATTTATGGAACAGCATTTGCAAATGAAAATGACTTAAAAGCCTACCTCCATATGCTAGAAGAAGCTGAAAAACGTGATCATCGCCGCTTGGGACGTGAAATGGACTTATTTCACTTTCAAGAAGAAGGGCCAGGAATGATTTTTTGGCACAAAAAAGGTTGGAAAATGTTCCAAAATTTGATCAGCTATATGCGTAGACGCCTTGATGATCATCAATATGCTGAAGTTAATGCACCACAAGTTCTCGATAGGTCACTCTGGGAAATATCTGGCCATTGGGGTTGGTATAAGGAGAATATGTTCAAAGTAATTTCAGCAGCAGAAGATTCAGATCATGGGAATGTTTATGCCCTTAAACCAATGAATTGCCCTGGTCATGTGCAAATTTTTAAACATGGTTTAAAATCTTATCGTGATTTGCCTATTAGACTTGCTGAATTTGGACTTGTTCATCGTTATGAGCCTTCAGGCTCTTTACATGGTCTTATGCGTGTGCGTGGTTTTACACAAGATGATGCGCATATTTTTTGTACTGATGAACAATTAGCCGATGAATGTCTCAGTATTAATGATCTTATTTTATCAACTTATGCTGATTTTGGTTTTAAAGAAATTAGTCTTAAGCTTTCAACACGTCCAGAAAAACGAGTTGGATCTGATGCATTATGGGATCATGCAGAAAGTATCATGGAATCTGTCCTTAAAACGATTGAAACAAAATTTGCAGGACAAATCAAAACAAGCATCCTTCCAGGTGAAGGAGCATTTTATGGTCCAAAATTTGAATATACATTAAAGGATGCTATCGGTCGTGAATGGCAATGTGGAACAACACAAATAGACTTTAATCTCCCTGAACGTTTTGGTGCATTCTATATTGATAAAGATTCAGAAAAACGTCAACCTGTTATGATCCACCGTGCTATTTTGGGATCAATGGAGCGTTTTTTTGGTATATTAATCGAAAATTTTGCTGGACATATGCCACTTTGGCTTGCTCCTGAACAAATTGTTGTTGTAACAATTACATCCGAAGCAAATGAATATGCCCAAAAAATAACAGCAAAACTTAAAGCTGTTGGGCTTTCCGCAACAATAGATCTCCGCAATGAAAAAATTAACTATAAAATACGAGAACATTCTTTACAAAAAGTCCCCGTAATTTTGGTATGTGGCAAACGTGAAGCTGAAACAAACAGCGTAAATATACGCCGCTTAGGAAGTACAAATCAAACCCTTTTATCTGTAGAAGATGTGATTAAACAACTCTCAAATGAAGCAACACCTCCAGATTTGCAACGTGTCATAAATGCATAATATCACAGAAGATGGTAATACGTTAATTTTTTACTATAAATCTTCAGTTTTTGTACAAAATGAAATAATTTGATATTGTAGTGTGTTTTTGTTTCATGCACAATGACCTATCATCAGAAAGAGTAACGTGCTCTCTCTCTACAAGGTGGATTGGTGAAAAAGTTGAATGTAAGCTATGAGCTGTTTAAATGCAAAAATCATAGACAATTGAATATTAATAATAACATTAATCTTTTACCTTTATAATGAAAAGATTCTGCTACTATCATGGATAGATCATTACAATAATTATAGCAACATCAAGCAAGAAAACTGAAAACAAGATTATATTTATTAATAAAAAATATGTAAAATTAGCTGAACAATGATATTTCTTATTCGTAAGATAAGCCCTTATAAAAAAGGACAAGATATTGATTTATAATGATAATATATCGTTATTCATATTAAATAAGGTTTCGAATATCATAGGCTTCTCTTATTTTTAATATGTTTATGTTGAATCTATCAAAATCATTTGCTTGCACGAAACAAGCGGAATGAGTGTATGGATAAAAATTATTGAGAAAGGACTTTTAAAATGCCTACAATGAGCCGCCTAAAGTGCTAAGGATTGTTGCAGTCATTGAGAACAGGCTATAACTATAATGATGATGCCGACTTGAACCTTCATAAGTATAAAAATAGCGGTACTCAACGAGTTTACCATTAATCATTCACGAGGCATTATGGTAAAATAAGATTAAGAAGCCTTAAGAAACATCTCTTTAAAACAAGCACATGAATTGGTAAGCTAATGGCATTCTACATCCCGCAATCTACACTGATGAGATATTGCCTTAATTTTTATAAAGCCAAATCAAAAAAATGGCAAAACTCAGCGTTTATTCTTTCTCTTCTTCATGTTTTACCAAATGAAAAACTCTTATAAAAAACTCGTTAAATATACACATACGATATATGACTACTCGTTGAACGTATAAAATTCTGGGCACATCCATAAAACATCTAAATATCTACGAAACACATATAAAACAAAAAAATATTATTATCGTGCTCTATCAAGAACACGCTTACATTCAATGAGTTCAAACAGAATTTCTTGTAACAATGCTTTATCAGTTTTATCTTTGTAAAGATTCACAGAACCGACAGATGTTTCTCCTTCACTCCTCATGAAACTCAAAAGCCCAAAAGAAGATTTCTTAGGCTTATTGCTAGCATTTTCAGAAGTTTGTCCTGCATGTTTCTTCTCTATGACCACATTCATAGCATCAAGATCACCATTACCCAATGCAGTTACAAAAGCAACACCATTTTCTTTCAAAAGGCGTTGCACACCTTTTATCGTATAACCTTGATCATATAGTAACTGCTTAATACCATTGAGCAAATCAACATCGACCGGACGATAATAGCGCCTTCCTCCCCCACGTTTCATTGGTTTAATCTGCCTAAAACGTGTTTCCCAAAATCTTAAGACATGCTGCGGAAGCTCCAATAACTCCGCTACTTCGCTAATTGTGCGAAAAGCATCAGAGCTTTTATCCATTTTGTAACACCTTATTTAAAACAAAATAAATTACTTTACAATGACTCATTCTGTCTCAATTTCTCAACAAGATTAGTCAAAAATAAGACCATCATTGACACCTTACTCACCAGTCTTTTTCTAAAAAACAAAGACCCTTATTTTATACATTTCTTTAACAAATACCAAACATACCATGGCATTTATTTATGAGATATCATTTTTTCTGTTTTGCACGATACGAATCTAAAATTCTCTGTTTAAGAACATTGGCAGCCTTAAACGTCACAACACGTCGCGGCGGAATAGGTGCTTCAACACCTGTTTTTGGATTGCGTCCAACACGTTCATTTTTACTGCGAACCTGAAAAGTTGCAAAAGAAGATAATTTAACCGCTTCACCTCTTACAAGTGAGTTGCAAATCTCATCCAAAACCAATTCGACTAAAGCTGCTGATTCAGTATGTGACAAGCCCACTCTTTTACAAACTACGCTCGCTAAATCTGCACGCGTTACTGTCTTACTTGTCATTATAACCACCTATTAAAATATTAAAAATTACAAAATGACTTATACGTTTTCTTGAAATATGGTCAAGTAGCCATAATTTACCAACGAATAAGAATTGCTCCCCATGTAAATCCACCTCCCATGGCTTCTAACATGATAAGATCTCCTTCTTTTATTTTTCCATCGCAAACAGCTGTTGTTAAAGCCAACGGAACTGATGCAGCAGACGTATTACCATGTTGATCAACGGTAATCACAACTTTATCTAGTGAAATTCCTAGCTTTTTAGCAGATGCTTCAATAATGCGCTTATTAGCCTGATGAGGTACAAACCAATCTAGTTGTGAAGAATCCATACCTGCAACTGCAAAACAATCATCAACCACATCCGTTATCATACCAACAGCATATTTAAAAACTTCTCGTCCTTCCATACGCAAATAGCCTGTCGTTTGTGTTGTTGAAGGTCCACCATCAACATATAGCTTATCTATATAAGCACCATTAGAGCGCAATTTCGCAGACAATATACCACGCTCAAAAGCAATATCCCCCTCAGTTTCTTGTGCTTCCAAAATAACAGCACCCGCACCATCACCAAACAAAACACATGTCGTACGATCTTCCCAATCTAAAATTCGAGAAAATGTATCGGATCCAATAACTAAAATTCTTTTAGCTCCCCCACACCGTAAATAAGAATCTCCTGTTGTTAAAGCAAAAATAAAACCAGAGCAAACAGCTTGAATATCAAAAGCAAATCCATGGCTCATTCCCAAAGCATGCTGAATTTCAACAGCAGAAGCAGGAAAAGTACGATTCGGGGTAGACGTTGCTAAAATAATACAATCGATGTCTTTTATTGTTAAACCAGCATTTGTAAGTGCTGCTTGCGCAGCCTCAACTCCTAAAGAAACAGTTGTTTCATTTTCACTGGCAATATAACGTTGGCGTATTCCTGTACGCTGAACAATCCATGAATCTGACGTTTCAACAAACTTTGCAATCTCATCATTTGATAAACTTCTTTTCGGCAAAGCACTTCCTACACCACGTATAATTGACCGAATCATTCAGCTCTTACCTTTTCTTCAAATTTTTCATTTCTATTATAAGAGCTTATCATAAGGACTCTCCATTCATCACCGCTTCATCTTCTTGGTCAAAAAGTGTTTCTTTATTTTCATGAAATCGCCGTAAATCAGCCGTTATTTTTTGTAAAAGTCCATTATTAACCATTTTATAACCAACGCGGATAGCAGAAGCAAAGCCATTAGCATTAGCACTGCCATGACTTTTTATAACAACACCATTCAAACCTAAAAGCACTCCTCCATTCACCCTATCAGGATCCATTTTATGTTTCAGTATACGAAAAGCACCCCGTGATAAAAAATAACCAAGAGATGTTAAAAAAGAACTGCGCATTGCAGAGTTTAAAATCTCTCCTATCTGTCGCGCGGTTCCTTCTGCGGTTTTTAAAGCAATATTACCAGAAAACCCCTCTGTCACAACAACATCGACTGTTCCTTTTCCAATGTCATTGCCCTCAACAAATCCTTTATATTCCAATCCTTCTAATTGCACTTCACGCAATATCATTCCTGCTTTTTTTATTTCATAAAGTCCTTTAACCTCTTCCACCCCCACATTTAAAAGCCCAACACTTGGTCTTTCAGTGTGATATAAAGCGCGAAACATACCTGCTCCCATAACCGCCAAATCAACCAACTGACTAGCAGAGGCACCAATTGTTGCTCCAATATCTAAAACAATACTCTCACTGCGCAGTGTTGGCCAGATACCCGCAATACCAGGACGTTCAGCCTCTGCAAGCATTTTCAAACAAAAATAAGACATGGCCATGAGTGCACCCGTATTACCAGCAGAAATGCAAGCATCAGCTTCACCATTTTTTACCGCTTCAATGGCGTACCACATTGATGATTTACCACGTCCATTACGAAGTGCTTGGCTTGGCTTTTCATCCATGCGTGTATAACTTTCTGTAGGGCAAAAGCGCGATACAGAATCCAAACAGGGATATTTTTTTAAAACCGGACGAACAGCCTCCTCTACTCCATAAAATAGAAAATAAATATTTGATAAATATTTTTGTACAATTGCTGCTCCTGCAATAGCTGCTTCTGGACCGTAATCACCGCCCATGACATCCACAGAAATTCTAATCACGCTTGCATATCCCACATCTTTTCATTTACATCTTTAAATACATATTATGATTTTTGGCTCCTGAATACTCACACAGCACATCTTGCGAAAATCGCTTCGCAGAAAATACCGTTTAGCATACAATAGATATTTTTTGTATGTTTTTACAATCACTTCCAATTTTTCAAAACAGAAAATGGAGAGAATTTTCGCTCTGCTTCTTCTAAATTTTCACCCATATTCATCTTTATCCCTTCTTTACGTGGATAATGATTAATAGACAACTCAAAAAACTCTTCCATGATTGCGCCAATATCAATTTTATCATCATAAAATACTTCAGGAGTATCAAGCCCCTCCACATCTAAAAACAATTCCCCTGTATCCTCTGATATTTTGGGCTTCATCAAATTTGAATCTTCAGGAACAAAAACAACCTCAATATTTTCACAAAGGATATTTTCTAATGGTTCTAATGTAACAACACATAACTGTAGTATACGCGCTTGCAACAGACCTTTTATACGCACTCCGCGTTTTTTCCACGGGAAAATATGGAATTTTCCCTCACAAGATTTTACTTCAATTAAATCATGGTTCTGGGCTAAATGTGTACATTCTTTTTTGTTTGCACAAAAATGAATCCTTATACCTTTAGCAGGTAGAGAACGTACAGATATTGGATAAGCCAAAGCAAATGTCATTTGAGGAACATTTTGAACATTCATTGACAACTCCCAAACATAAAAACGCGTAAAGCACTATGTTTTTATTTATCTCAAGTATTTATGCATTTTTTTCTTTTCTAAAGAAATTCTATATGGCATAATTTGCTTTATAACAGGGAAACTCAGTGTAAGCTACGGTAGATTAAGTTAAAATTAGAAAAAACTTGAGGTTGCCTTCTTGTCCTACATCTCAGTATAAAAAGGAGATACTATTGTTTCAAATGCCTCACATAATAGCCTTAATCAAACGTAAATTATTGATTGGTCTATCAATAGCAAGCATAGGAATGCTTTCTGGGTGTAGCCTTCTTGATTCTTCAGGTTCGAGCCAAATTTATAGAGAAGGCTATGTTCTTGATAAAAATGCTCTAAGTTCTATCTCTATTGGCTCAAGTCAAGAGCAAGTTCTTTTAACTTTAGGGACCCCCTCATTAAAAACAAAATATGATAATGAAGTTTTTTATTACATCTCACAGACACGTTATCGTGGGATGCAGTTTATGAAAACAAAGATTATTGATCGCAAAGTTTTAGCCATTTACTTCAATAAAAATAATCAGGTTGCAAAAGTTGCAAATTACGGATTACAAGACGGTCAAGTGTTTGATTTTATTACACAAACAACGCCAACTGTAACAAAAGAACATCCTTTCTTAATTCAAATTATAAAAGGCCCTGCGAATTTGCCACCCCATAACTGAATTATATAGTCTGCATACCGTTTCAATATTATAGGTCTGATAATATCAGATCTATAATAGGGGGATTTGTAACTCTTAGAGGCGAACTTTTTTTGCCATACTGTCAAGAACTGCATTAACAAGTTTTGGCTCATCACCTTCAAAAAACGCCTTTGCTATGTCAACATACTCATTCATGACAACCGCAACGGGAACATCTTTACGGTTGATCAACTCCCATAAACCTGCTCGTAAAATTGCTCGCAATATAGAATCAAGACGTGAAAGAGACCACTCTGCAGAAAGCTGTTGATGAAGCAGAGGATCAAGCTGCTTTTGATCTTTTACAACACCCGTTATAATAGCCAAAAACCATTGAAAATCAGCTTCAAGATATTGGTCTCCATCAATATCTTTTCCCAAACGATAAGCCTCATACTCAGCTGCCGTTTCCATCACCCCCGAACCCACGATATCCATTTGATAGAGTGCTTGAACTGCAGCGAGTCTTGCTGCTCCACGTTTATTGGCTGAACGCGGAAAATGTCTGCTTTTTATATCAGCCATATTTAACGATTATCTCCAAATCTCTTTTTTAGAGCGATCATACATAAAGCAGCTTCAGCCGCAAAACCACCTTTATTTTTGTCATCTAATTTTGCACGCACCCATGCTTGTTCTTCGTTTTCAACAGTCAAAATACCATTTCCAATAGCCAAGTGCTGATGAACAGTTAAATCCATCAATGCACGACAAGAATCATTAGCAACAATTTCAAAGTGATATGTTTCACCTCGAATAACACAACCAAGAGCAACATAACCATCATACGATATCTTGTTTTGTTCAGCAAAAGCTATTGCACTTGGTATTTCTAATGCTCCAGGAACCGTTACAACATCATAACTTGCTTCAGCTTTTTGCAAAGTATTCACTGCACCTCTCAAAAGTGCATCAGAAATCCCCTCATAAAAACGTGCCTCAACAATCAATACGTGAGGCTTTTTACCTATCTCTTTCATCATAATGGAATTCCACAAAAAACGAATCAAAAAAATCAAAGTTATAAAGCATAAAATTCTGAAAACGATCAATAGAGTGTTGGCTTATTCATCTTCTCTTTTTAAAGCAAAAAGTTTTGCAGCATAACGAGCAAGTTGATCAATTTCCAAATTGACCCGATCTCCAATTTTAGCTTGTCCCCACGTTGTCATTTCAAGTGTATGGCGAATAATAAGAACATCAAAAACACAATCCTCAACACCATTAACAGTCAAAGATGTCCCATTAAGTGCAATAGATCCCTTATTAACAATGAAAGGCATAAATTGTCTTGAAACTTTTAAATAAAAACGAATTGCATCCCCTTCATTTTTTTGATCAATGATTTCAGCCAAACCATCAATATGACCAGAAACTAAATGTCCTCCCATTTCATCACCCAATCGAAGCGAACGTTCCAAATTAACAAAAGTTCCTTTTATCCATTGTGCAAGATTCGTTAAACGTAATGTTTCTTCCCACGCCTCAACAACAAACCAATTGGTATCTTCTTGCTTTAATCCTCGCTCTACAATTGTCAGACAAATTCCTGAACAAGCAATTGACGCGCCAATTGCTAAGCTTTCTATAGCATAGCGGGTAGAAATCTTTAAACGCATCCCCTGCTTTAAAGGTTGAACATCTTCAACACAACCAATATCCGTTATAATTCCTGTGAACATAATGTCTTACGTCTCCACTTATAAAAACGGTCATTTCCAAACATTCTTGTCTCAATCTCATGAAACTGCGAGAGATAATTTCCAAAATGAGGGGCTTCAATACGATTTTTGCCTAAAACAATAGGGGTATGAAAACATATCAAATGATCAACACAACCAGCATTCAAAAATTTTTCCCCTGTCTTGACGCCCCCTTCCAATAAAACACTATTAATCCCATGTTTATAAAGCATCTGTAAAAGAGCAAAGGGTTCTACACAACCATTGTTCATCTCGACCGAATAAACAGACACACCATATTGCTCCAATGCATTTTTTTTGCTTTTCTTTGAAAGATCCACATCACAAATAACCCATGTAGGAATTTTTATGGCTGTTTGGACAACTTTTGCATCAAGGGGGATAGATAAATCTGCATCCAAAATAATACGAATTGGTGAGCGCATTTCCATCCCTGGCAAGCGGCAATTGAGTTGTGGATCATCTGCTAATATAGTACCAATACCAACGAGGATAGCATTATTTTGAGCACGTAGAATATGCGTATGAGCATGAGAAAGTGTTCCACTAATTTTTACGCTGCCCTTCTCTCTTTTTCCAACACCATTATCGGCAGAAATTGCCATTTTAAAAGTGACCGCACAGCGTTGTATCTTCCTTATGCACCAATGCGTCCATAAGGATTCAAAAGCCTCTTCAGCTAAAATGCCCTCAACCACTTCAATACCCGCTGCTCGCAAAAGAGCAATACCATGACCATCAACACGCTTGTCACAATCAGTCAGCGCAACAACAACTCGAGAAACACCTGAATCAATAAGCGCATTCACACACGGCGAAGTTTTTCCATAATGCGCACAAGGTTCTAAAGTAACATAAGCAGTCGCTCCTTGAGCCAAAGAACCTGCCATGTGTAAAGCTTGCACTTCCGCATGAGGACTCCCATGAATAGCTGTTACGCCATAGCCAACAATAAAAGCCCCCACAGCACCATTATCGTTTCGCACAATTAACGTACCAACGGAAGGATTCTCACCTGTAAGACCGACATGACGTTCTGCTAAACGAATAGCTGCAGCCATAAACCGTTCATCTTGCACTTTTTTATTCATCAAAACGAGATTCTGTATCCGCGATACCCTTTGACAATTCATCTATAACATCGTGAAAATCGCTTGCATTACGAAAATCTCGATACACAGAAGCAAAACGAATATAAGCAATATCATCAATTCTTTTCAATGCTTCCATCACAAGATGCCCAATTTTTTCTGAAGCAATCTCTGGTTCTCCCAAACTTTCAAGCTGGCGTACAATGCCAGAAATTGCTCGTTCAATATGATCAGGATCAATATTGCGCTTACGTACAGCCACATCAACTGATCGCATTAACTTATCACGATCGAAGAGTTCACATCGTCCACTTTTTTTAGCAACCAAGAGCTCACGCAACTGAACACGTTCAAAAGTTGTAAAACGACCACCACAAACGGAACACACACGGCGGCGGCGAATCACTGCCCCCTCTTCTGCTGGACGTGAGTCTTTGACCTGTGTATCCTCATATTGGCAGTAAGGACAGCGCATCCTTTGTATCCTTAACGAGTGGTAAGATAAGAGTAAAGAGGAAATTGATTCGTTATATCTTTTACCTTTTTCTCAACAGCCATTTCAACGACATGATTATCTTCATCACTTTTTGCACTCCGAAGACCATCAAGAACTTCTGAAATCAGATGACCAACTTGAATAAACTCTTTTTCTAAAAAACCACGCGTCGTGGCAGCAGGTGATCCCAAACGAATTCCTGATGTTATAGATGGCGTTTCAGAATCAAAAGGAATGCCATTTTTATTGCAGGTAATATGAGCGCGTCCCAAAGCCAATTCAGCACGTTTACCTGTTAGATTTTTGGAACGTAAATCAACCAACAACAAATGATTATCTGTACCACCAGAAACAATATTAAAACCATTACCCTGTAATGTTTTTGCTAAAGTTTTCGCATTAGCGACAACATTAGCACTATAACTCTTGAAAGAGGGATGCAAAGCCTCCTCAAACGCAACAGCCTTTGCGGCAATCACATGCATTAAAGGACCACCTTGAAGACCAGGAAAAATTGCAGAATTAATTTTTCTGGATAAAGCCTCATCATTTGTCAATATTAAACCACCACGTGGACCTCGAAGCGATTTATGTGTTGTTGTTGTTACAATATGCGCATGTGGAACAGGTGAAGGATGCACGCCACCAGCAACAAGACCAGCAATATGAGACATATCAACGAGTAAATGAGCACCGATTTCATCTGCAATTTCACGGAATCTTTCCCAATCCCATAGCCGTGGATAAGATGAGCCCCCTGCTATAATAAGTTTTGGCTTACGTTCTTTTGCAAGCTGCTCAACCTCATCCATATCAATAATCTGATCTTCTTGACGCACACCATAGGAAACAACATCAAACCATTTTCCTGACATATTAACAGGTGAACCATGCGTAAGGTGACCACCAGCATTTAAATCCAACCCCATAAATGTATCACCAGGCTGAAGTAAAGCTAAAAAGACAGCTTGATTCATTTGGCTACCAGAATTAGGCTGTACATTCGCAAACGCAGCACCGAAAAGCTGTTTTGCCCTTTCAATAGCTAAATCTTCAACGACATCAACAAATTGACACCCACCATAGTAGCGCTTTCTTGGATAACCTTCTGCATACTTATTGGTTAAAACAGACCCCTGCGCTTCAAGGACTGCTCTTGAAACAATATTCTCTGAAGCAATCAGCTCAATTTCATGTTGTTGACGCTCAAACTCCCCTCTAATTGCGTCAAAAATTGCACCATCAACAGTTTGTAAATTATCATTAAAAAAGCGCTTTTGTGCGTCATTTTCTTGCTGAGTCATAAAACACATTCCTAACATAAAAAAATAAAGTCAAGGAACGATAACACAGCAAACCATGCAAACCAAACATTTTAAACTACTTACACTCAAAAATAATGAGGTAAATATTTATCTTAGTTCTTTGTTATAAAAACAACGAAAAACTTCCCTCTCGAGAATGGTAAAAAATGAGATTACATTTCTTTTTTTACACTCTTATTTGTTTACACCTTTTACAAAAGGTATCTATAATCTAAAGAAATTCAATAATTTAATGATTAAAAATAATTTATAATGTGAAAAGCTGAATATAATAGGCAAAGTTAATACGAAGGCAAATAAGAATGCTAACCAAAGTTTTTATTGATGGTGAACATGGCACAACCGGACTACAAATACAAAAACGCTTAGAAAGGCGTACAGATTTAAAACTACTCTCTCTTGCTCATAAAGATCGCCATAATGTTCATCTGCGACAAGACTATCTTAATCAAGCCGATATTGCTATTTTGTGTCTTCCAGATGATACTGCACGCGAAACAGTTCATTGGCTTAAAAAAAATAAAAACATTAGGATTATTGATAGCTCGACAGCCCACCGTGTTGCACCAGACTGGGTTTACGGTTTTCCTGAAATGACAGCAGGACAAAGAAAGCGCATCCAAGCAGCACATTATATAACCAATCCCGGATGCTATCCTACCGGTGCCATTAGTTTGATTCGCCCACTCCGTGAAGCAGGACTGCTAGACGCCGATTATCCCATCTCGATTAATGCAATCTCCGGCTATACCGGTGGTGGAAAACAGTTGATTTTACAAATGGAAAATCAATCTCAACAAAATATTCAGGACAATTATTTTATCTATGGTCTTAATCTTGAACACAAACATGTGCCAGAAATTAAAATCTATGGACAAATCAATCAAACCCCAGTTTTTATACCAAGTGTGAGTCGTTTTCCCCAAGGAATGATTGTGAATCTTCCTCTGCATCGCCATTTATTCACAAAATCAGCAAACTGTTCTGATTTGCGCGAAATTCTCGCAAACCATTACGAAGGACAAAATACCATTTTAGTCGCATCACAAGAAGAAACTGTTTCACTTGAAAGACTTAATCCAGAGTATTTAGCCAATAAAGATGGTATGAAACTGTTCGTATTTGGAAATGATCGTGAAGGTATTTTCAATCTCAGCGCCCTATTCGATAATTTAGGAAAAGGCGCATCAGCTGCAGCTATCCAAAACCTCGATTTAATGCTTTCAGGCAACTAAACCTCCCTACTCACAAACTTTTATTCAACAACGGGATAAGCCCCTTTTGTTGCTCGCCAATGCGCAACAACAAAACACAACACGACTAATGCCATACTTTGATGAATGAGCCCCAAACTTATCGGAACCTCATGTAACAGTGTCAAAATACCTAAAAGTGCTTGGATAATAATCATACCACAGATAAGAAATGCACGACGAGAGTGGGTTGAACGGGGAACATTTTTTTGTACATAGAAAGCATGAATAGCCGAGGCAATCAATAAAAAATAAGCAAAAAATCTATGAATAAACTGAACCGTTAAGGGATTTTCGAATAAATTGAGCCAAACAGGACGATGCTGTAACAATCCATCAGGAATAATCTGACCATCCATAAGGGGCCATGTATTATAGACTTTTCCTGCATGAAGCCCTGCAACCAAAGCACCCCAATAAATCTCTATCAAGACGAGAATAACAAGCCAAGCCGCAAAATATTGCACCTTTTGATTTGCTGGCTTTTCTGAATATTCTGCAAGCCCTCGAGATAAATAAGTAACAAAAACAATAACAAAACATGCCGTTATAAGATGAAATGCCAAACGATATTGGCTCACACTTGTTAAACTACTTTGCCCAATCCCTGAAGCAACCATCCACCAACCAATAAAGCCTTGAAAGGCGATAAGAATAGGTACAACAATAAGCGGGAGTAAGATATTTTTTTCAACACGCTTAGTCGCCCAAAACCAAATGAGCCCCAATAAAGCGACAAGACCAACAAGACGCCCAAGAACACGATGCGCCCATTCCCACCAAAAAATGACCTTAAAAGCACTTAAGGTCATATCAGGATTAAGCAGCTTATATTGTGCTATCTGTTGATATTTTAAAAATTCCTCTTGCCATTGATCCACACCAATCGGTGGAATAACGCCGTGTATTGGCTTCCATTCCGTTATAGATAATCCTGATCCCGTCAAACGAGTAGCTCCACCCACTAAGACAATTGCCAAACACAGCAATAAAATAGAGTAAAGCCACACCTGTATATGTTTTCTATTTTCCTTTTGCACAGGCGTTAAAATGCTATTGTTTAATCTCTTTACTACCATCTCTGATTGCCCCACGCTTCTCTCCAACTAAAATGCATTTTAAAATTTAAACATTAACTCTTTGTCTATTTTAGTATGTACTACAACTTTAGCAAAAAACAAGCGTACCACTATAACATGCGATACATATTTCTTTTTTACTTTACGAAGCTTATGATGCTACAATGCGATAAACAGTCTTTGGAAAGCTGTCTACCATCCGCATCATCCATTCTTGTTCATTAAGAACAGTATTACAAATATAATAGTCTGTTAGCTCTGCAAATTGCTCAAACCCATATTTTGGTTCGCTTGCCATCTCTAGGATGATAAAATCATATTCTTTTTTAAATTCTTGTAATATATGAAAAATATCATTTGAAAAATCTTGTGCTGAAATGGCACTTGTTACCCCCTGAGGAAGAATATCAACCCCCGTATCATAATCACGGTAAATAACATCATGCAACTTGGCATTGCCCGTTAAAATATCACTCAGTCCGCGATGTGGACCAATGACTTTCTCTATTTGTTGACCAGAAATATCGACCAACAAAATTGTTTTGTTCTCTTTTGTGAGATGAAGTGAAAGCTTTGCCGCTGTCCGTGCAGCCTCTGGTCCAATGATTGAAATAATGGTTGAAGCACGCCATTTCAAAACATCAGATAATCCCTCTATCGTAATAAAAGCTTCAAAATTTTTCATTTCTTGAGAGACTAAAATATTCTCATTCTTCTTAAGAGAATTTTCTTTTGATCTCAAATCCTCTTCTGAGATTTGGTCTTTTTTCCTTTTAAAGCACGGATAGAATAACAAGATTCCTAGCAAAAGAGTAAGGAAGCTGGCCAATGCACTCACAAGAATATTTTTTCCATAAAGAGCCATAAAAGAAATTGGTGCTAACGTTATTGGCATAACCACGTGGATATTTGTATTTTGTAAGAGAAGAGGATTATCACTCAATCCCCAATATGAACCAATGACTTTTTCTCTTCGTTGAACAGACTTGCTCATCGCTTTATTTTGGACATCGATCGCTGCTTTTATTTTATTTTCAAATTCATTAAATATTTCATTCAAAGATTGGGATTGATCTCTTATAAAAAAACTCACCCTTTTTTGAAGCTGTTTTTCCAATTCCGTTGCAATAACCTCATCTGAATGAACTTGATAAACAATCTGTAAAATTTTATTTTTTAATTGATGAGAAACTGTCTCTAATTCTGCAGTCATCGCTTTAATTTGAGGATGTGTCCACCCTAATTGTGCAGCCATATGTGCTCTTTGCGTTTCCAAGAGATCACGTTTAGATTCCAGAGAAACAATTGCTGAATTGCCTGCAATAAACGATAAAGACAGTAAAGACTGCCCATTTTCACGCATCATGTTAATCGTTGAATTCAAACTTGTTAAATGAATACGCTTTAAAGTTGCTTGCGTTAATTGCATCGAAAGATTATGAAGTTCTGTTTGTTTTACACCACGCTGAATAAAAGAATCAATAGATTTACGAAATTCCTGCACGATATTAAGGATTGCAATATTATCATATTGTTTGTCTTCTAATTTATCATTTAACAAGAATTGTTTCTGTTTTATGATTGCTTGTGAAAATGCGGAAAACCAATTTTCCAACCCACGTTGAGCTGCTTCAAGTGTCTCGGCTTCAAAAATAAGATCGATAAAATCACCATGACGCGATAAACGGATATTTTCATGATTTTTTTTCTTATAAGAAGCACTTAAAGAAAAATTCGAATCATTGAAGAACATAGGCTGTGAAAACAAAAAAGCGATAACATTGTCTTGCTTTTTAATTGGTAATGGCTTTCCTACAGAATCAGATAATGAAAATGTTAAAGTTGCTTGGTAACCACGGGGCTGGACAAAATAATACAACCAAATCAAAGATACACATAGAATTTGTAATAGCAAAACAATCAAAATGCTTCGCCATACGGTACGTACGAATAGTCTTTTATTACATGTAAGACTCATCTTTATTTTAACCAGCAAAATACTTCTTCATATTGTTTTATTAAGAGAAAGTAGTAACTATCCTCTTAACTTGCTGTCATATTATTTTGAGATAATAAAAATATAAAATTTAAGCACAAATGTTCAAAAATATTTTTAAAGAACTTAATTCATATTTTTTTGAGGCTCTCTAGTTGTTTTTTTGCTTCAGAAGTAACAACCGCTCTAATGGTAATAGACCCATCATCATGCCCTTCTTGCACTATTTCCGCAGAGTTTTCATAAAACCAATCAATAAGCGACATTTCATGAGGTTGTAAAAGATATTCAATGCTTTGCACCTCTCCAAAAATTAGCTTTTCAATGGCTCTTAATAATTGATCGAGTCCATCCCCTTTAAGTGCTGATACCATGAGAGCAGGATTTAATCGCGTCTTTGCGCTTGTTTGTAAAACATTCAATGCTTGCTCATCTAACATATCAATCTTATTCCAAACTTCTATGATGTGCTCCATATCATCAATATCGATATCAAGACTTGAAAGCACTTCTAAAACATCTTGGGCATGTGCTCGATGATCAAGATCTGACATATCTCTTACATGAAGAATGAGATCCGCTTCAACCACTTCTTCAAGGGTTGCTCTAAAAGCTGCAATCAAATTCGTTGGCAAGTTAGAAATAAACCCTACAGTATCAGACAAAAGAACAGTTTTTCCATGGGGAAGAACAACTTTGCGCAAAGTCGGATCAAGCGTTGCAAATAACATATTCTTTGCTAAAACATCTGCACCGCTTAAACGGTTAAAGAGAGTTGACTTTCCTGTATTCGTATATCCTACCAGTGCCACAACAGGATAAGATGTTTTTTTCCTTTTTGCTCTATGAAGTGCACGCGTTTTAATAACCGTTTGCAATTCGCGGCGAATACGAATAATTTTTTCTTGTAAAAGACGCCTATCTGCTTCAATTTGCGTCTCACCAGGTCCACCTAGGAAGCCACGCCCCCCCCGTTGCCTTTCCAAGTGCGTCCAACTCCGCACAAGCCTCCCTTTTTGATAGGACAAACGCGCTAACTCTACTTGCAAAACTCCTTCTTTTGTTCGTGCACGGTCCCCAAAAATTTCAAGAATCAAAGCCGTTCTATCGATAACTTTGCAATTCCACAATTTTTCTAAATTACGCTGCTGTACTGGCGTTAAAAAGTGATCTACAATCACAAGCTCAATAGAATATTCATCTATATAACAGGTTAACGCATCTACTTTACCTTTTCCAAAGAGAGTCGCAGAGCGAGGCGTTGCAATATTTATCGTTTCATAATTAACAACTTCTAACCTTATAGCACGTGCTAACCCCAATGATTCTTTAACACGAGAAGATATAGAACACTCTCTCAAAGAGCTTTCACTTCTATTTTCTTGAAAAATCGGTATCAAAACAAGTGCGCGCACCTGTCCTGTATTCTGCGAAAATACCCCTCCTAATCTCTCATTTTCATTTATCATAGCAATCTAAGTACTTTTAAATGGGATAAGAGGTCTATCTTAAAATGATATGTTTACTCAGGACTTTCACCCTCAAACATCTGTACAGGCTGTCCAGGCATAATCGTAGAAATAGCATGCTTATAAACTAATTGCGCGTGTCCATCTCGGCGCAAAAGAACACAAAAATTATCAAATGAAGTTACAATACCCGTGAGTTTAACGCCATTGACAAGAAAAATTGTAAGGGAAATTTTTTGCTTACGCACCGTATTTAAAAACACATCTTGCAGGTGTTGTGATCGCTCTGCCATTATTCTTACACCTTTATCTAGATTGCATAAAATATTCGTGCATGCATATCGACTGAAAAATATCCAATTGTCAACGTAGAAGCTTAAAAATTCAGCAACAAACAACTGAAATTAGAGAAAAAACGGCTCTTTAACACAATAATAAAGTACAACTTACGAAAAGCTATATTAAATTAAAAATTTTTCCACGTTTACTTTTTTATGAGCTTACAATTCAAAGGCATACTTTTATACATCCTAAGCTATTACAGACTATATGTGATGATGAATCTGCTTCGTTTAGAATCAATAAAAGTAAGCGGACAACAACATTTATTAACGATTATCGATATTAAAGAGAGGCATTTGCACCTTACTGTATATATAACCGCTATTAAAGTCCTTATTTCAAAGACTGCCGGCTTATAAAGCTTTCTATAAACACAAGTTGTAAACAGTATTTTTGTTTTAGTTAGATTTAAATAATAAATTGTTTTCACTATATTTTATAACATTTTTAAACAGGGTATAAGAAACCGCGTTAACTTTATCTTGATAAGTTTTTAAAATTTTTCCCTAAGCATATTCCTTTCTAAATAATTAACAGCTAGTATGTAGAAATTATGTGGAAGAGGACGTATCCCTTTTCCGGCTGTAAGAGTACGAGGCGAGTATGGCACGCAGAACAAAATTGCAAACATTTGAAGTTGAAGTTGAAGAAGCCCTCACAAAAGCTATGAACTTTGATTTCGATGACACAGGATTTGAAACAATATCATCCAATAATTCTGAAAATGTTGTTAATGTCGATGATCTGATTCAAAAAATTGCAATGGCAGAAGAAGAATTTTTTGCTGAAAACGGTACGTCAACTTTTGTTTCTAATATTCATGATGAAGCTGTTATTGATAAATCCGTTGTTGAACAGCTTTTTGCTCCAAAACCTTCACCTGATATTTCAGGTGGAACTGTTCATAATACATTATTGCCTACAAAACTTCTTCCCGCAAATGATGATATAACAACCCCTGTAAATTTTGGACCATTCAAGCAGCGTTCTTCCTCTCGAGTCTACTGGTATACAACAGCGCTTAGTGCTTTATGGGCAACGGGAGGAGCTTTTATTGCGCATAAGCTCGCACCTACCGGACTCAGCTCCTTATCCAATATCAGCACTTTTGTTACATCCCCAACAGGACTTGCTGTAGCAGCCGGAACAGCAATTCCTATCCTTATATCTTGGGGCGTTGCTCAATTAACAAAACGTTCAAACGACTTGCATAATATTGCGCTTCTTATGACCAATGCTGCACAGCGCCTTAGTGAACCACAACATCTATCTGAAAAACAAGCTATTGCTATAGGGCAAACCATTCGTGAAGAAGTAGCAGCAATGAACGAAGGTATTGAACGTACCCTCGGACGTGCTGTTGAACTTGAAGCAATCATACAAGGTGAAGTTCATAATCTAGAACAAGCCTATGCTGAAAATGAATCACGCATTCACACATTAATCAAAGAATTGAGTAATGAACGCATAGCCATTTTGAATCATGCAGATCGCGTACAATCAACAATTAAAGGAACCCAAGAACAACTGAGTGATGAATTTGGTTTGGTTACCTCTAACATTGTAACCAATGTTGAAAAGCTTGCACAAACCCTTTCTCAAACTTTACAAAAACAAGGCGAAGACCTCGTTGAAAAACTTTCCTATGCTGGTGATGGCGTAACAAATCAGCTTGTTGAAAAATTTAACAAAACAACAACACAAATTCAGCAGAAAAACACGGAATTTTTTCATGAATTAGGAAAAAACTTCGATGGCTTTGCAAAACGATTTGATCATAATGAAAAACAAATAGAAAAAACTTTTAATGAAACAGCTGAAAAAGCAGAAGTACATGTTGCTAAAATTGCAACACATATACAAGCAGTAACAGATCAAACTTTGCACGCTGTCGATGAAAAGTTTAAAGCCTTGGATAAAGCTCTTATTGATCGTAATAATCAATCTCTACAGAATTTTGATGAGAAGATCTTAAAGCTCGACGACCAAGCACATAAACTCTCTTCTAAATTTGATAACGTAACCTCGCAAGCAATTGGAGCCTTTGAACAACGTTTAGCAACGGTTGATCTTTCTCTTAAAGAACATAGTGATTCCATCATTGATTCCTTTATAGAACGCAGTCAGGCTTTAGAGGATAATGCTGAAAAACTTGGTAACTTCTTGGAAGCTCATGTCTTGAAAATAAATGAGAACCTCCAAGAAAAAACAGCAGACATTACCCATGCATTTACAAATGGACGTGAAGCTATTCTTTCTGCAATTGATAAAAGTAAAGAAAGTCTGAGAGAAGAAATTCAATATGTCGACAATGCCATTGTTGATATCATACAAGAACGTTCACAAGATTTTAAAGTACAACTTTCTGATCAACGAGCTCTTATGGCAGACATGCTCGATAACGAGAAGAATAAAATTGCGGATACATTAAGAAATCAAATTGATGTTTTATCCCAAAATACTTCTCATATTGAAAAAGTTTTGGCTGACAATGTTCAAGTCGTTGATAAACAAGCTGAAAATCATATTACAAACATCATTCAATGCACTGAAAAGTTACAAGATGTCATTGTACAAAGTTGTAATACAACCCAAGATGCTTTAGAAGCACAAGCGAGAAATATTGATATCCGTGCCGATGCTCTGCGCGACTCTTTAGCGATTAATAGTTTTTCTCTCAATGAAGTTCTTGCCGATCAAGCACGCACACTTGAACAACGCATGGAAACAATCCATAATCTCATTGCAAAAAGTGATATACGTGTCGATGTTGCATTGAAACAACAAATAGATTTAGTTGAGAGTGCAATTGTCGCCAATAATAAAAACATTACTGAAACGGTTCAAGATCATATCAAAAACCTTGAAAGCCATGCCGAAATTTTAAAGAATACGCTCTCTCAATCGAGTGGTGTTTTCTTTGAAACCCTTGAAACACGTATGGAATCATTCGATACAGATCTAGAAGATCGTGCACACAAAATTTTTGAACGGACAACAACGCTAGAGGAAACATTATCTGAAAAATTTAGCCAAATCTGTGAAGCCATTGATATGCAAACATCTGTTATTGAGGAACGTTCTGACACATTAAAAACGTCTCTCATGATTAATAATGAGCAAAGTCAGATAATTCAACAAGCGCTGGAAAGCAGTGTTGACAATATGCGTGTAACCTTAGAAGACTCTGTTAATACAGTGACAGATAACCTGCATAATAAGATTATAAA
The DNA here is from genome assembly GCF_042194285.1 of Bartonella sp. MM97QHHN. Classification (NCBI taxonomy): domain Bacteria; kingdom Pseudomonadati; phylum Pseudomonadota; class Alphaproteobacteria; order Hyphomicrobiales; family Bartonellaceae; genus Bartonella; species Bartonella sp. MM97QHHN. Next base: position 27,198 of record NZ_JBHIMS010000044.1, read on the forward strand.
AGCTTCTGATATTCTTTCTTCTACGAGTGAACAAATTCTTTCATCTGTTACAAATGTTACTGCACAAGCAGAAAATATTCTCTCAGAATCAGGCAATCGCATTGTATCAAATGTCAAAAAAACTGTTTATGATACCAGTGAAAAAGTTCTGTCAGTTCTGTCTGAACAAACAGCGCATACTGTCGAAGCTTTCGCAACAGCCAGTCATAATGCACAAGCATTATTGAATGAAACTATTCACACATCAACAACAGCAATAGAACAAGTTCTTAATGAACGCTGTGATGTTCTTCATCACTCTATGCAAAATCTTAAAAATAATTTAGGATATCAACTCTCTGATGTAACGAGCCGTCTGGAAGATGCTGGAAATCAAACAACAACACAAATTTCAGAACATGTTGGAAAAATAACAGAGCTTACAAATCACTTAAATCAAGCAGCGCAAAATACGACAGAATCAATTGATTCTTTAACACAGCATATCGGTGAACAACTCTCTCTTTCCACACAAAATGCTGAACAAAGAATTTATGCACATAATGAATCTTTAGTGAATAGCTTAACCAAAGCTAACTCTGAAACACTTCAAACAATAACGATTATGAAGGAAGAGCTTGTTAATAATGTCTCATCCATCTTAACACAGTTGAATCAATCAATTTACAATTTTCAGGAAAATAGTAATGTTTTATTATCGGCTGTTCAAAATATTGATGGGCAGTTTAATGAGAGTACGAATAATTTTTTCCGCAACACGGACCAAGTAGCAGAGCGTTTGTCAGCCTCAAATCAAGCGCTCAATACTAATGTTGAAATTCTGCAAGGACTTTCAAAGAGTACCTTTGAACAAATTAATCATATAACGAGTAGTTTTGGTGAACATGCAAAGACACTTTCCCAAACTATTCATGTTCTTGAACAGTCTGAAAATTCACTTAGTGCAACACTTGAAGAAAAACATAATACGCTTTCTGTATTAAGCGATGCTCTTGTTTCAAAGTCTCATGAAATTAATCAAATGATTGGGCATTATGAAAAAATCTTCAACTTAGCACTTGAACGCTCTGATAAGAATGCGCGTAACTCCACAAATTCATTCCAACAATCACTTAATAAGCTTGTTAGTGAAGCATCAACGCGTTTTTCAGAAGCAGCAGAAGATATACGTCGCTCCGCTGATGAAGTTCGTTTAGAGCTTTCAAAGATTAATAATGATATCAATGAAAATGTAAAAAAACTTCCAGAAAAAACAAAAGAAACAACGCAAACAATTCGCACAGCTTTGAATGAACAGATTACAGCGTTACAAGATTTAGTCAGTGTTATACAAAATGATCAAAAGAGCGCACAAAAACAGCTAATATCAGCATTTCCTACATCATCAATGTTTAATCAAAAAAGTGACAGTTCCACTGAGTCTGTTAAAAAGATTGTGCCACCTAAGCCTATTTTGCAACAAGATCAAAGCAAAAAAAGACCAAATAAATGGGTATCAAATCTCTTAGAAAGAGCTTCACGTGAAGAAACATTTTATGATGCTCCCCCTAGTGATGATGTTTTAACATCAGTGCAAACAAAACCATCTCCTGCAAACTGCTCTCTTAATTCATTAGCTTCTGGTATAGTGCAAGCTATTAATCACAATGCCATTGTTGAGCTATGGGATCATTATCAACGTGGACAAAAAAACATCGTAACAGAACGCCTTTATACCTTAAATGGACAAAAAATATTTGAAATGATTAAGAAAAAATATATGAGCGATTTTGGGTTTAAACGTTCAGTGAATCAATATGTTACGGATTTCGAAAAGCTCTTACGTGATATATCGCGCAGTTCTGGCTCTTCCAACTCAGTTCGCAAGTACTTGATATCAGATACCGGAAAAGTTTATACTATGCTTGCTCATGCAAGTGGTCGAATCCAATAACAAATAAGAAAGTGGAAAAAGATATTTTTCCACTTTCTCTCTCCAGTTGTTTTAATGGCTCATCATAGAATGCTTTTTTTTCAACTGTAGCTTTGTACTTCAAAGGTTGGGATAATTGGCATGCGGTTTTCTTTGACATCCTAAGCAATAACCCTAAAGAAGCGTAATGGCTTATCAAACAACGTATCATTCTAAGAATGATAAAGCATGTCTTCTATTTCCTTATCTTTTTCTTAACTCCTTTATTTTTCATAGTTTCATAAAGGTACAAAATCGGTAATAATTATTTTTATTAATTGTGAAAAAAATTCATGCTTTTGTATTAAAATAGCTCATAGAAACACTTCTATTTATTTTTTTTAATGTTTTTTATCCACATATTACTCTCGTTGAATTATCTAAGTAAATATTTTTTATTATATTAGGTGAATTTGAGCTAAAAGAATCTTATTGTATTCAAATTTCTCATTCAACATACGAGATGATTCATTATAAATTATAAAGTTCGCATTATTAAGAGTTCAATTGAATAATAAATAAAACAACTCCCATTTTTAAAGTTCCAATTTCCTTTTAAATAGCTGCAAAAATAATTTATAAATTGCAAATTGTTATTTAAAATTTCTTCTACCTCCCTATAGAAATTTAAATAAAGAAGATGAAGTTAATAGAAAGCACTCTTCTTTTCTTTCCTTAAGTTGTAAGCATTGCAAAAAAAATAATGGCTTGGTAATGTAATTATTAGTAATATTTTATTCGTTTGTAGACTAATCAATTTTTACGGGTTTTATTAAGGAAAGAAAAAACTAATCGTGCTGCTATCAATGAAATTATTCATGCACACAAACAAAAAGAATTATCAAACTGGTTTTACGATCCAGAAGAGTTTTCTCATACTCATACATTTTGATATTCAGAGAAATGAGGATTTATTAGTGGACAAAACCTTATCGTAGATGGAACATCTCATATACACATACGCTAACTTGGATATCATAAAAATGTCTAGAGAACAAAATAGTGATTTCAGTTCACCAAAAGCTGAACTTGACAGTGCCGCACTTTTTTATCACCAACACCCAAAACCTGGAAAATTGGAAATACAAGCAACAAAACCTCTTGATAATCAACGTGATTTAGCTCTTGCTTATTCTCCAGGCGTTGCAGCACCATGTCTTGCGATTCATGAAGATCCCAATCTTGCTGCTCAATATACCTCCCGTGCTAATTTAGTCGCTGTTATATCCAATGGAACTGCTGTTCTTGGTTTAGGGAACATTGGTCCACTCGCTTCCAAGCCAGTTATGGAAGGCAAGGCCGTTTTATTTAAAAAATTTGCGAATATTGATGTTTTTGATATTGAAATTGATGCATCCGATATAGAACAAATGGTACAAACAATATCGACCTTAGAACCTACATTTGGTGGTATTAATCTTGAAGACATTAAGGCTCCTGAATGTTTTGACATCGAAGAAAAACTTCGTGCTAAAATGAAAATTCCAGTTTTTCATGATGACCAACATGGAACTGCCATTATCGTTTCTGCGGCTGTATTAAATGCCTTAAATCTTTCAGGAAAAAAAATTGAAAATGCAAAAATAGTTACCTCAGGTGCAGGTGCTGCTGCCCTCGCTTGCCTTAATCTTTTGGTTCGTCTTGGGGCAAAAGTTGAAAATATTTGGCTTAGTGACTTAGAGGGAGTTGTTTATGAAGGTCGCAAGACCCTTATGGATCGTTGGAAAATCAATTACGCACAAAAAACGGACGCACGAACTTTATCTGATATTATTGATGATGCGGATATTTTTCTAGGCCTATCTGCGGGTGGTGTTTTAAAGCCTGAATATCTTAAAAGAATGGCTCAAAATCCACTCATTTTAGCACTGGCTAATCCAGTACCAGAAATTATGCCTGAAGAAGCACGCTCTATACGACCAGATGCAATGATCTGCACAGGACGCTCTGATTATCCCAATCAAGTTAATAATGTCCTTTGTTTTCCCTATATCTTCCGTGGTGCATTAGACGTAGGTGCTAGTGCAATTAATGAAGAAATGAAAATGGCCGCTGTTCATGCGATTGCTGCCCTTGCACGTGAAGAAACTTCAGATGTTGTAGCACGTGCATACTCGAAAGAACCACCCAATTTTGGACCAGACTATCTGATCCCCTCTCCTTTTGATCCGCGTTTAATACTGCGTATTGCTCCCGCTGTTGCTAAAGCAGCAATGACAACTGGTGTCGCCATTCGTCCCATTGAAGATATGGAGGCCTACTATGATATCCTCAATCGATTTGTCTTTCTTTCTGGTTTAACAATGAAACCTGTTTTTGCTGCAGCAAAAACAGCAAAACGTAAACGCGTCATCTATGCCAATGGTGAAGATGAACGCGTCCTTCGTGCAGCACAAGTTGTCATTGAAGAACAAACAGCAACGCCCCTCCTTATCGGCCGTCCACATGTCGTAGAAGCAAGATTAAAACGCTTTGGTTTAAGAATTCGTCCTGGTATAGATTTTGAATTAACAAACCCTGAAGATGATCCACGTTTTCGTGATTATGTTAATTTATTTTTTCATTATACAGGGAGGCGTGGTGTTACGCCTGAAATGGCAAAAACAGTAGTGAGAACATCAACAACGGCTATTGCTGCCCTTGCCGTTATGCGTGAAGAAGCAGATGCAATGATTTGCGGCTTAGAAGGACGCTTTGAACGTCAACTTGAATTGATTGAACAAATTATCGGTCTTGATCCTCATGTTCACCGTTTTTCTGCTATGAGTTTGCTTATCTCTCAACAACGTACTCTTTTCCTCACAGATACTTACGTCAATGAAAATCCTTCTGCAGAAGAAATCGCTGAAATGACTGTGTTGGCAGCTCAAGAAGTTGAAGCATTTGGAATAACACCAAAAGCAGCCTTATTATCACACTCAAACTTTGGTTCTAAAAACACAGAAAGTGCGCGTAAAATGCGACGTGCAACAGAAATTCTTGCCAAATTACACCCTGATTTAGAAGCAGATGGTGAAATGCATGCTGATGCTGCCCTTTCCAAAGTTTTTCGTGATCGTGTTTTTCCTAATTCTCGTCTTAAAAGTGAAGCTAATTTGCTTGTCTTTCCAACACTTGATTCAGCCAATATCACGCTCAACACTGTTAAAAGCCTCACAAATGCACTCCATGTTGGTCCTATTCTAATCGGGGCAGCACGTCCCGCCCATATCTTAACGCCTTCAGTAACTTCCCGGGGAGTTGTTAATATAACAGCCCTTGCTGTCCTTGCTGCCAATAGAAAAAATAGTCTTGTAAAATAAATGCGCAATAAAATTTCAAAGTTTTTTAAATATTGAGATATAGTATTTCATGTACTGTAAACCTCTTTTCTCTATAGATAAAGACAGCTATATACTGGATTAAGTCTTTTTTTTAAAGAGAAAAAAGGCTAGAAGAACAATATTAAATGTATTTTGAATTTACTAACTCTATAATAAGGAATCCGTACATTGCCTTCCACGTTTGATAAAGTTGCTGATATCATTGCAGAAATCAGTGAAATTGATCGCAATACAATTACACCTGAGAGTCATACAATTGACGATTTAGGAATCGACAGTCTTGATTTTCTTGATATTGTTTTCGCTATTGATAAAGCTTTCGGAATAAAAGTCCCTCTAGAACAATGGACACAAGAAGTCAACGAAGGTACCGTTGCAACAGAAGAATACTTTGTTCTTAAAAACCTTTGTGCAAAAATTGATGATCTCGTTGCCTTAAAACAGGCGGAGTAGTTTTTTCGCCATGCATGATCAATCTGTATTCATCACTGGTATAGGTCTCATAAGCTCTCTGGGGGCAGGAACTGATCAACATTGGAATCTCTTAAATGATCCAATCCGTACACCAAACCTAGATTATACAACTTTTTCACCTTACACGGTTCATAAATTGCCCGAAATTGATTGGAGTTTACAAATTCCTAAAAAAAGTGATCAACGGCAAATGGGAACATGGCAGCGTCTTGGTACCTATGCGGCTGGTCTTGCTCTTGATGATGCTGGCATGAAAAATAATGAACAACTCACTTCAACAATGGATATGATCGTAGCGGCAAGTGGGGGAGAACGTGATATTACTGTTGATACACAGATTCTTTCTAAAGCGCGCGCAGTTGCCGATCATGCTTCTATGTTAAATGTTGCTCTTTCAACTGAACTTCGTCCAACATTATTTTTGGCACAACTTTCAAACCTTTTGGCAGGAAACATTTCAATTGTTCATAAAGTCACTGGATCATCTCGTACATTTATGGGAGAAGAAGGCAGTGGTCTTTCTGCACTTCAAATTGCTGTAGCTCGTATTAAATCAGGTCAAAGTACCCATGCTCTTGTAGGAAGTTCCTATAATGCACAAAGTTATGATATGTTGTTGGCGCATGAGCTTGGTGGTCTTTTAACCCATAATGGATGGAGCCCAGTGTGGAATCGTGGAATCTACCCAGGCGGCGGTGTCATAGCCGGTTCTGGTGGTATCTTCCTAGTTATTGAAAGTGGAGAACATGCCAAAAAACGCAATGCACGTGCTTATGCTGAAATTAGCCAAATTATTACAGACCAAACAGATAGAACCAAAATTCCACTTAGAGATTCAATTGCAACAATGTTAAAAACTGCGGGCGCTAAATCTGCCTTAGCCATTTCAGCAGCCTCAGGAGCTCACGAAGCAACAAAAGCAGAACAAAATGCTCTTGATAATGCTGATCTATTTTACCGTGGCATTACAACATTATTTGGTTATATGCGGGAAGCACAATTTCCTCTAGCTTTAGCTCTTGCAGCACTTTCAATTGAAAAAAAACGCGGTTTTCCAGCGTTAAGTCCTCATGAAAAACCTTTTTCTAAAGAAGTACGTGAAATATTTGTTACAACGATTGGTATAAAAAGAGCTGAAGGTATTGTGCGTCTTACTGCTGTTTGAAGGGGAATTTCTATAGTGAAATATCATGATCATTTTGGGCGTCCACTTGTAGCAATAACTGGTGCAGGCATTGTCACATCACTGGGGCAAGGGAAACATGAAAATTGGCAAAAATTAACAAGTGGTGTAAGTGGTATCCACAAAATAACACGTTTTCCCGTTGAGGGATTAAATACATATATTGCTGGAACAATTGATTTTCTTAAAGAAAGTACACTTGGTGCTTCAGCTCTCTCTGAGAAGCTTGCACATCTTTCTGCTGAAGAAGCTTTAGAACAAGCTACTATTGATAAAAAAAATTTTAATGGACCACTCTTTCTAGCTGCTCCTCCTGTTGAACTTGAATGGAAAGCACGTTTTAGTCTTGATCAAGAGGAAGAATTCAATAATGAGCCTTCTTATGCACATCTTCTTAAAGTCTGTAAGGATAAACTCCATGAGACGCTTTTTGAATCCACACAATTTGGTGCAATTGCAGAAAAACTTCAAAAAACATTTGGCACAAAAGGACTTCCTGTTACACTTTCCACTGCCTGTGCATCTGGTGCAACAGCAATTCAATTAGGTGTTGAGTCTATTAGACGGAGAGAGACAAATAGAGCTCTCATAATTGCGACAGATGGATCAGTTTCAGCAGAATCTCTTATTCGTTTTTCGCTACTATCTGCTCTTTCAACTCAGAATGAGCCTCCAGAAAAAGCAGCAAAACCCTTTAGCCGTGATCGAGATGGTTTTGTTATGGCAGAAGGCTCAGGCGCTCTTGTTCTTGAATCTCTTCAAAGCGCATTAAACCGTAATGCTACAGTTTTAGGAATTTTAGCTGGCTGTGGAGAAACCGCCGATGACTTTCACCGTACACGTTCAAAACCCGATGCATCACCAGCAATTGAATCCGTTCGCAAAGCTTTAGACGATGCAAAAATAACCATCAATGAAATTGACTATATTAATGCCCACGGAACTTCAACACCTGAAAATGAGAAAATGGAATATCTTGCATTATCAACAGTATTCGGTGATCTTTTAGAGCATATTCCTGTCTCTTCTAATAAATCAATGATTGGGCATACATTAACTGCTGCTGGTGCAATAGAAGCGGTTTTTTCGCTTTTAACCATTCAATCGGGAATACTTCCACCGACAATAAATTATGATAATCCTGACCCTACTATCCCTTTAGATGTTGTTCCTCATCATAGCCGTAAGTCCTGTGTCAATGCGGTTTTGTCAAACTCATTTGGATTTGGTGGTCAAAATATGAGTCTTGTTATCACTGCATATAAAGGATAATCCTTTAATAATAAAATTTTATAACGCTAACCAATAATATATTTAAGGGGGATGATAATGCGTGCACTGAAACTCTTCGATGATCGTCGGCTTGAAATCACCAATATTTCCCCGCCATCTTCACCTAGTATAGGTGAAGTAACTGTGCGGATAAAAGCCGTTGCTCTTAATCATATTGATGTATGGGGATGGCGTGGCATGGCTTTTGCGAAAAGAAAAATGCCACTCATCATTGGTGCAGAAGCCTCTGGTGAGGTTATACAAATAGGAGATGGCGTTGAACATCTCCAACTTGGACAGATTGTCTCAATTTATGGTGCACAAACCTGCGGAGTATGCCAAGCTTGTCATGAAGGACGGGATAATCTTTGCAGTAATGTAAAGGGAGTCTATGGTTTTCACCTTGATGGATTTGCGTGTGAGCTTGTCAATTTGCCAGCACGTTTATTAGTTCCATCACCTCCCCAATGTGATGAATTGCAAGCAGCAGTTGCTCCAATTACTTTTGGTACCGTAGAACATATGCTTTTCGATAACGCAAAACTACAAGCAGGAGAAACAATCCTGGTACAGGCTGGTGGCTCAGGTATTGGTTCTGCAGCCATTCAACTTGCAAAACACATGGGCTGTACAGTTATCACAACTGTAGGTTCAGATGAAAAAATTGCAAAAGCGCACTCTCTTGGGGCAGATCATGTGATTAATTATCGTAAAGATCGTTTTGAAGGTGTAGTGCGTAAATTAACCCAAAAAAAAGGTGTTGATGTTGTTTTTGAGCATGTTGGTGTCGATACATGGAACGGTTCTCTGTTATGTATGAAAAAAGGAGCACGCTTAGTGACTTGCGGTTCTACCTCTGGTGTTTCAGCACCAATAAATCTCATGCAATTATTCCAGCAACAGCTCAAGATATTCGGTTCATTTGGCTGCCGTATGGAAAATATGAAAAATGCCATGCAAAAAATGGCACAAAAAGCCGTACACCCTGTCATTGATACAATTGTTGGGCTGGATGAAATTGATACAGCTTTAAAACGAATGGAGAGTCGTGATGTTTTTGGTAAAATTATCCTTAAAATCGATTAAATCATGATGAAGCTTTCTCTTAAAAATCTCATATATCGTATTAAAATTATAGCTAAAAAAATATCCTACTTGTTATGGGCATATCTACTCTTTGGTTCTTTATTTATTCTAAAATGTTTTCCAGCCAAAATGGGAATTTCTTTTTTTGCTTGGTTAGCAAAAAAAATTGGTCCCCTTGTACATCGTCATCAAATCACACTTGCAAACCTTAGGAGTGCATATCCAGAAAAAACAGAGCAAGAACTCCGTGCGATTGCAATAGAAATGTGGGAAAATATAGGACGTTTCCTAGCTGAATATATTTTTCTTGATAAAATTTTTGATTTTGATCCTCATGCAGACGAGCCAGGTTTCATTGAGGTTAAAGGCATTGAAATATTTGAGCGATTAAAAAATGAAAAAAAACCACATATTTTTTTCACCGCACATACTGGCAATTTTGAACTTCTGCCTATTTGTGCACAAAGTTTTGATCTTAATGTTACGGTATTATTTAGACCACCCAATAATCCCTATGTTGCCAAACGAATCCTTAAAGCACGACAAACTTCTATGGGACATCTTGTTCCCTCCAAGGCCGGTGCAGCATGGGCATTAGCAGCCAAATTAGAAGAAGGTGAAAATGTTGGTATGCTCGTTGATCAAAAATTTCGCCGCGGTATCATGGGAACATTTTTTAACAGACCTCTTAAAACAAACCCCTTAATTATAAAACTTGCTCGACAATATGACTGTGATATTTATCCAGCACGTTGTATTCGTTTGCCTAGTGGACGTCATCGTTTAGAGTTATATGAACATGTAGAACTTCCACGTGATGAAAAAAATGATATCGATATAGCTGCTTCTACGCAAAAATTAAATGATATTGTTGAATCTTGGGTCCGTGAATATCCTGGACAATGGATGTGGTTACATAGACGTTGGGACATCTAACATAAGCTCTATTGCTTACAAAGGAAGTGCAAAATGTTAGCCTCAAAAGATATCAGAGATCTCACTACAATTATCACTGCATTACGAAACTCTGATAATGGTTGTATCTGGCATAAAAAACAAACTTTTGAATCCCTCATACCCTATATGCTCGAAGAAGTTTACGAAGTCATCGATGCCATTGAACGAAAAAATCGAAAGGATCTCTGTGAAGAACTTGGGGATCTTCTTTTACAAGTTGTCTATCATGCTACCATAGCACAAGAAGAAGGCAGCTTTACTTTTGAAGATGTTGTTTATGCAATCACGGAAAAAATGATTCGACGCCATCCTCATGTTTTTGGAAATGCCGAGCAAAAAAAACGAGGATTTATAAAAGAGGAGTGGGAATATATAAAAAAAAGAGAACAGGTTGAACAAAAAAGAATGTGCGAAGAAAAAAACAACAATTCCTCCACAAGCATACTCGCAACAGTAAAACAAATCCAGCCAGCAAACCAAGAGGCACTTGCTTTACAAGAAGCAGCAGCTAAAGTAGGTTTTGATTGGCAAAAAAGTGATAAAGTTTTTGAAAAAATAGAAGAAGAACTGGAAGAGCTCAAAGAAGCCATCAAAAGTAAACAAAACTCAGAAATAGAAGCAGAGTTTGGAGATCTCTACTTTATACTTCTTAATCTCGCGCGCCACTTAGCGATTGATTCACAAAAAGCATTAAAAAAAACGAATATAAAATTTCGAAATCGTTTCGCCTATATTGAAGAAAAGCTATCCACTCAATCTAAAACACTCACTGACGCATCCTTGAATGAAATGGAAGCACTTTGGAAGCAAGCTAAAAATGAACGATAAAAAATAGTAGATTTCTTCTACCTAAAAGAACAAGCCCCTCTAAAATTACTAAATTATAATTTAGCTCAGCTCAATTTGTTTTATATTGATCCTGCGTAGCAGGACGAAGTTCCACCGATTCGCCACACCCGCATGCTGAAACTTGATTAGGATTTTTAAAGACAAAACCAGACCGCAACGTTGTCACTTCATAATCCATCTGCGTTCCTAATAAAAATAATACCGCATCATGTGCTACAAAAACACGGGCACCATTCACTTCAACAACATCCGCAGCTATCCCCTTTTCTTTGACAAGAGTAATTGTATACTCCATCCCTGCACAACCACCTTTTTTGATACCAACAAGAATACCCTGTGCATCTTTTGCATCCATAATCGCTTTAACACGATCCACTGCTGCTTGCGTCAAATTTATTACCGAAAAACGGCTCATAGTTTACTCTTTTCTTAGTTCAATAGACACTTTGAAAGTTTTTCCTCTATAATATTTTATCTGATCTTTTAGAAAAAAAACGAAACATAAATTAAAGCATTCTGACCTTGTTTATTTGGATAAAAATACATACCCGTAAAATGAGATTTGTAATTATACAATCCAGAACTTACAATTTTTTATCCACATAAAATGCAAAATACCTCATCTATAAAACTCTAAAAAAACGAAACTTTTCAAAACCATACATTCACTCCTCTTCTTTTGAAAATCCTTATCTTTTTAGAAAAGTAACGATTAGGTAAGAAAACAATATACCTTCCGCACTCATTTGCTCCAATTCATACCCCTAAAGTCACCAATCTTACCCCCCTCCTCACAATCTCAAAAGTAATTAAATGCATACATCTATTAACTATAAAGCTAAAAATTTAATGATCACAAAGAATTTTACAAATTCGTTATTTATATTGATGTCCAAAATTTTTACTTTCAAAAGCTCTAAGTGCAAAAGCATTTTAGATTTTATTCTGTTTATTTTTTCTCTTGCCTTTAAAGAAACAGTCATTTAATCATTTTACACGAACTCGGAGCGTAGCGCAGCTTGGTAGCGCACTTGACTGGGGGTCAAGGGGTCGTGGGTTCAAATCCCGCCGCTCCGACCATTTTTAAAATGCTATAAAATAAGCTTACTTAAAAAGTGAATTATTATGCATTTCAATTGCACACACATGATTTTTTTCTTCAACGTAGAATAATGTGCAATGATATTTTATCATAAATTCGAGATAAGCTGTTTTATTAAAATGCGCTTCGCTCTTAGGAAAACACATACGAAACGCGAGACCTTTTGCCTCGCGTTTCTTATTCTTCAGAAAAATTTATAATTATTCGATCTCATATTTTCTAAATTTTCTTTACACGATAACGTCGCTGTTATCATTTTTTGTAATGGATGGTGACATCTGTACGGTTATCTTTTTGGGTTTTAATTCAGCTGGCATTTCCCTTTTAAGCTGAATATGAAGAAGCCCATCTCCAAGTTCTGCCCCAATAACCTTAACATGATCAGCCAAATGAAAACGCCGTTCAAAAGCACGCGAAGCAATACCTCGATAAAGGAATTCTCGCTCTTCATCATCATTTTTAGACTTTCTGTCTCCCTTAACGATCAGCTGGTTACAATGCGTTTCAATATCAATTTCATCTTGAGAAAAACCAGCAACAGCCATAGAAATTCTATAAGAATCTTCAGTTAAACGCTCGATATTATAAGGGGGATAAGAAGAAACTTCGTCTGGTTGTGTTCTAGAATCAAACCAGTTAAAAAGATGATCAAAACCTACTGTGGAACGATAAAATGGTGAAAAATCTACTTGACGCATAATATTGCCCTCCTCTAGAGCGACTATAATTTATAATTAATTCACAAAGTTCCCACATGGCAAACTTACTTGTGAACCTGCGGCCCCATCATGGCAACCGCACTATATTATCTAGTAATCGTTTTTCTTTATTTCAACTCTTTGGGACCTAAATTGATAAAAACTATCTAAAAAGCAATATACCCCTTTTTTAATCCTCTTTCTTCATTACATAAATATCAAAGCACTAAACGGCAAATACACTGTAAAAAGGATTTCAATTGGAAACACCTCTTTATCCCATAGACTGGGGTTCCACTTCTCTTAATATCCATCATGATACTCTTAAAATAGCAATAGATCACGAAATTCGTTTTGCTATAACATATCCTGAGGTGAAAAAATCTAAGGGAACAATTGTTATTCTCAAAAGCTACGCAAATACTTTAGAAAAATATTTTTTATTAATAAATGAAATTTCTAAACGCGGTTTTCATACAGCAATATTTGACTGCTTTGATCAAAAAAAAATATCCTTCAAGATAAGAAAACAAAGACGATATCATTGTTTTGATATAAATAATGATATTAATGACTTATATAAATTTCTTAAAAATATTGTTTATCCTAATTGTCCGCCGCCTTACTCTATGCTCACCTATGGCATAGGTGGATTGATAGCACTTAGCGGATTAGATCTCATTAATCATCAGTTTAATAGATTGCTCTGTGTTTCTCCTCTTTTTGCTCCATTCGGCAATAAAACGAATAGTTTTCAACATAAATTAACACAATTTCTTTCTGATATAGGTCTTGGCTTTATATCAGTGAACGATGGGAAAAAATTAAACAAGACAAAACAAAAAAATATACAATTGGGACACATACATAAAGTGCCGCTCCCTTCCATTAAGCCCCCAACATCCCAATGGATGGCTTCAGTATTTAATGCGATTGATTCTATGAAGAGAAATGTACTTCATGGAAATTTACGAATCCCAACACTCTTTATTCTTGCCAATCAAAACAATATTGCAAACAACATTGAAGTGCGGCAATTATGCCAACACACACGTCTAACAGAAAGTATTACTATTACAGGCGCTGAACTGGATACAATTATGGTTAACGAAGATTATAAAAAACAATTTTGGGCTGCATTTGATGCCTTTATTCCCGATAATGTATCTGTAAAATAACACTAAACCTTAATTTCCGCTCCACCCCATCAAAAAAGAAAATTTCTACGAGCATTGGATCTACAAACACTTTATAAATATAATAGATTTTTCTTTCCAACCACTCATATGATTCGTTTTCTAGCCTTTACAGGCAAGCCATGACCTAAATATTCACCACGCATTCTAATAAAAAACTAATATACAAAGTATATCATTACATTAAATAATATTATTTTACATCATAAAAAATAACTTAATAAAAAAACTATTTATATAAATAAAAATAATAAATATATCTTAATATAACATGATACATATTTACAAATAAAGCATCAAAATACTATTTTTGATCTTTTATTAAGTGATAATTTAATATTATATCTAGGAAAACAATAGTTTTCATCTATTTAAGAAAAAAATGGAAATAAAGCGCATTTATAATATTTATTACAAATCTCTATAAAAACAAATAACTATAAAATTTCTATTTCTTAGGAGAACTTTTTAAAAACAATAAATTAACATAATATTCTTCTAATTTCTCGATATATGAAAACCCTACAATAACGGTTTTCATAAGTTTTTTAATGGAATTCTGATAATAATCAGTAACTTTAAAAGAAAAGATAGTAATGAATCATCTTAGTAGTTTTAGAGAACCCCTTCTTTTTTCAAAATCACATATATTTCGAATTTAACCAACTCACAACGAATATGCTGTATTTTGAATCAGAATGTAAGAATTAACCATTTTGCCATTCATTTCAATTATGAGCATTTTACCATCTTTTTTATAAATACTCTATATTGTATAATTGATGCGGCAAAACTCTGACAAATGGAGCCATTGGAATATAATCATGAAACGAATCCTGCTCGCAGAAGATGATAACGATATGCGTCGCTTTCTCGTAAAAGCCCTAGAACGTGCAGGCTACGAAGTCGCCGATTTCGATAATGGTATTAGCGCATATGAACGTTTACAAGAAGAGCCATTTTCCCTTCTCCTGACTGATATTGTGATGCCAGAGATGGACGGAATCGAACTTGCACGACGTGCGACTGAGATTGACCCCGATTTACGAGTAATGTTCATTACGGGTTTTGCAGCGGTAGCACTCAATTCAAATAGTGATGCCCCTCCTGATGCAAAGGTTCTCTCTAAGCCATTTCACTTACGTGAACTCGTCAATGAAGTTGAAAAGATCCTTATCGCTGCTTAAAAAGTATTTTTTAAAGTTATTTGCATCTGTTGAAAGAGAAAATAAAATTAGGCATTGACGTTTGGCATTCTATATGGTGTATGCAACATCAATGAATGGGCGTGTAGCTCAGCGGGAGAGCACTACGTTGACATCGTAGGGGTCACAGGTTCAATCCCTGTCACGCCCACCATTCAACTTTATAGTATAAATAAATTATCGAATTATCGTATTCTTCCAAGGTACGGGATGCGTAAATAAAGATTCGGAAATAAGATTTTGCAACATGCCTCTACAAAGGGCATACTTTACGGAGTGTTTCTAATATTTTTTACGTTCTGATAGCGCCTCTTGGGGGAAAAAGTATCACAAACGTAATAACAGCCTCATTTTTCAACAGATTAGAAGTTTGATTTTAAAATTCTTTCCACAAGCATAGGCTTCCGTTCTAAAAAATATTGTTTATTTCCTGATCTATCCTCTGTTTTTCTTAATTCTTTCATGTCTATTGGTATACACTTGTTGTCTAAACAGTTAGATATAACAACAGTCACTTCGATAGATATAAAACACTTAACCTTAGAGCTGTATTTTGAGTTTACCAATTACAGATTATAATAAAATATTAAAAAGAGTAAAAAACACGATAAAAGCAAATTTTTTCATTCTAAAAATACATTGATTTATAATCATGTTTTATTGTTTGCCATGTTGAATGAGAAATCCGAATATCGTAATGTTTTCTCATTTCAAACCTATTTATATTGAATCAAACAAAACCGTCTCTCTTACACGTCATAAGAGGAATTAGTATTAAGTAAAAATTGTATAAAAAAGCACAAAAATGCCGATAAATGCCTCAAGTGCTGAGATCTATTGCAACATCGGAGGCTGACAAATAGGCAAAGTGTATGATAATGTCAGCTTATTTCTTCATAAGTGTAAAGATGATGGAGCTCAATGGATTTATCATTGTACCATTCACGAGCGCCAGAGTGAAGTGAGCTTTAAGAGATATCTCTTAAAACAAAGCCTGTAAAATGGCATTCTCCTCACACTGTATTCCTATTGAAATAATGATCACCTTGAACCGTGTGAGTTTAGATCTTCAGAGCTCATCTGTATAACATTTTAATGTGATTGTTATCCAATATTAAAATACTTCTAACATGATGTACAAACTATAAAGAAATAAGAAAAAACATTTGAAAATGTAAATATGAAATCTAAAATTTAACTCTAAGATACAATCTATCTTCATTCATATAAATATACAGTATACATTCTTAAACCTATAAGACTAAGAAAACCTAAACATTGATGAAACCTATAACCCTACCTGAGAAACAGTGACAATCATGTTAAATCAAATTGTCCGCAAGTGTCTCTCATTGAAAAAAACAATATCTTATCTGGACGGCACATATAACATCTTTTTATACGAAAAAACTATAAAGAAGTAATTCGTTATGAATCACAGCTTCCAAGACAAGAAGATATTTTCCACCTCTTGTGCCATCTGTAAATTCTCATCATAAACAGATATCGTTTTTATTCTTCAATGTTTCATAAACTGTTCTAAATCGAATCCATCATGCCTTGTATCTAATCAAAATCGATCTTACCAAAGATCATGCTAAAAAACGTAATAATATTATTCATAAAAAATAAAAAAATCACAATAGATGTTTTTGGGCAATTTCACCAGCATTAGCCGCAATGCTTAAATCTAATCTAAGAAATAAAATATTCATTTTCAGAAAGATGAAAAGAAGCTCATAAAAAAGAGTTTTTGTAATCTGTTTCCTAAAGCATGTGATATAATAGCAACACGCGGCAAGAATATGCAATGCTAAAGTTTCAGCAATCAAAAGCAATTTTTACTGAAAAAAGAGAAAACAGCATCATTTTATACTAAAACAGTCAACAGAAAACGTTTAGCAACAAAATAAACCAAAAAACATCAAAAAGATTCGGGATTATACAGAAAAATAAGCTAATAGAATAAAAGGAAAACTCTCTAACTTTTTATAGCCTATAAATATCATTTAAACATGGTGATCCCGACAGGATTCGAACCTGTGACCCACGGCTTAGAAGGCCGTTGCTCTATCCAGCTGAGCTACGGGACCCAACTGATTATTTTCTCAATTCAAAATAGCATCTTCAATTCAATGTGTCCAAGAATGCTGCCGATCACTGCGAAAATTATCAGAATAAGAAATAGCACGTCGAATCGATGTATGTTTCTTTTCTACACGGTAAGAGATAGCATTCTTACGTGCAAAAGCAATCGCTTCTTCCTTCCTATTAAATCGAATCCTTACCTGATTATTCATATCAGACGTTGCTGTGTAGCCCATAAGAGGTTCAAGCATTTTTGCTTTCATTGGCTCATACTCTAGAATCCAAAAACCTGTATTCCCCTTACCTGACTGCATAGCTGTCTTAGCAGGACTATAAATACGTGCGATCATGCCTTTTTCCTTCAGATTACACAACGCTTGGATGATAGTTTTCACCACACGTACCCAATTGGGTCATTCTCACACACTCAATCAAATATGGTCGGAGCGATAGGATTCGAACCTACGACCCCCTGATCCCAAATCAGGTGCGCTACCAGGCTGCGCTACGCTCCGCCATTTACATTTACTTGATGCACATTTCCTAAAATTTTCACAACAGAAGTGCAAGAGAAAAACACACTTTTTTTTAATTTTGTTGTATTTCTTTACAAAAAAGCACATTTTTTAATTTTTCCCTCTACTCAATAACAAATTTATTGACAAATAGTAGAAAATAACTTCCGTAAGAAAATCCAATCTATATTAAAAAATAACGAATTTCTCTATAAGGATTTCATAATTTTTATCCTGTTTTAAGCAAGCTCTCATTGTATCAAAACACATTCCACAGATACAATTTTAGAAAAAAATGACTTAAATATTATAGAAAAACTTTCCCAAAGAGAACATAAGCCAAAAAATTCAGCTGTATTAAGCTTTTTTCCCCTCTTTTTCTATCTTCCCAAAGACTCTTTTATTAAAAATTCTAGAATCTTCTACAATCCAAATCCATAAACAACAAACATTTTTTCAAAGCACAAAGGTTTTATTATAAATAAAATACAGCGCTCTTTTTAGAAAAATTTTCAAATACGAAGATGGTAAGAATTCAACATCATACAATAAAATCTCAAAGCTATTTAAAATAAAAACACGATAAGAGTAAAAAATACTATTTTTTACTCTTATATAGATATCCAAAAAGAAAAAATTTAAATGACTTGTCTTCCACATATTGAAACGATAATAGAAGGACAGAATAAGTAAGCCATGATAAGGAGTATTTACGGATTTCTTCTATTTAAAACTTCAGCAATAACAGCACGTGTTATTTTTCTTTTTCTTTGTAATGCCAACTGATCAACAGAATCAATAACACGCTTCAATGAAAATAAAGAACGTTCACAACGGCTTACAAGATAATAAACCGTATCTGGATGTACAATAAGTTGCCTATCGGAAAAAAGCTTAAATGCAACAGCTGTTAACAATGCATCATCAGGCTGATTAATTTCAACGAACATCACCGAATTAAGGCGACTTTTTAGATCATTTAACATTAAATTCCAAGCGGAAGGAAGTGTTTGTGCCGTCATCAATAAAGTAGCTTGTCGTGCATCAAGATTTGCTTGCTTAATACTGTTAATTAAATGAAAAAGTTCTGTCTCATTGATTTCACCTGTATCAATATCCTCTATTAAAAATGATCTGCCTAAAGAAGCCATAGTAACAGCCTGATCAAGTTCATTGTGCTGAATCCTGAAAGCATCTGCTTTTTGGAGCCATATATTAGAAAAATGCGTTTTTCCAGATCCTTCTTTACCAACCAAAACTGCAATAGGTAAGCTCCAATTGGGCCAGTGATCAATAAGCTGAAAAGCCATACGATTGCTTTCCGTTACCACTAAATCCTCAAATTGAAAAATCGGATCATAAGGAAAATTTAAAGATAATTGCGTTTCACGCCCATTCATTTTAGCGGCTCCGAATTTCCGCTTCGCGAATACATCTGAGAACTCAGATAAGTATGAAGAGCAAAACGAACTAAAACGCCAACAGCCGCTGCCGCAGGAACAGCAACAAGCATACCAGTAAAACCAAAGAGTGAAGAAAAAGCAAAAAGTGAAAACATCAACCATACAGGATGTAATCCCACTGATGAACCTACAAGCTTGGGTTGAAGAATATAACCTTCAATAAATTGACCAATTAAAAAAAGTGCCATCACAACAATGATTCCCCCCCAATTATTGGGATAAAACTGGACCCATGCAATACCAACAGAAAGGACCAAACCACTCATTGTGCCGATATAAGGAATAAAGCTAATAAGACCAATAAACATACCAATCAAAAGACTAAAATTGAGTCCTGCAATCGTTAAACCAATAGCATAATAGCCTCCCAATATGAGACAAACTGTTCCTTGTCCACGAACAAAGCCTGCAATAGCTCTATCCATTTCATGAAAAATACTACGGACGGTTTCAAGATGATCACGCGGTATTAACGAATCGATTGCTGTTACCATACGTGGCCAATCTAATAACATATAAAATGCCACCACAGGTGCCACAACAAATAGGCTAACGATATTAACGATTGACTTTCCTGACTTTAAAAGTGAATTCAAAAGAGACGTAATAAAATCCGAACCTTCGCCCAAAAATCCTTTAATATTATTCCGTAATTCATTTGGATCACTTCCAAAATAGCGCCTTAACCAATCAAAATCATGCTCAACAAAAAAGGTTTGAATACGATTAATATAAACAGGTAAACCATCACTCATAAATTGCTGTATTTGCCAACTAATAACAGGAATCAAAATAACTAAAGCAGCAACAAAGGTAATAACAATAAATAAGGTAATAAGGACAGTCCCAAACACACGACGAATACCAAATTTTTCAAGTAATTGAACAATGGGATTGAGAAAATAAGCCAACACAATCCCTGCCACAAAAGGAAGCAAAATCGATCCAAAAACAAACATAAAAAGAATGAAAAAAATCAGCGTACCAAGCCAAAAAAAGATTTGTCTTTTCATATTATTCGGCAACGGTAATTGAGTATACGCTGGCACATAAGTCTTATAACGATCACGAGATGTATTCTCACTCACTTTCTTTCTCATAAGTTGCCAAGAAGACTGTTCGTGATTATCTGATATCTTGCTCATAAAATATCCTAAAAAAATCTTCACAAAAAATTATAAACAACTTCAAAATAAGGTACAAGAAAAGTTGCTTATTTTCTTATCAATATCTCTTGCAGAGAGAACTCTATCATGGCATTGCATAATATCAAAACCTGATTTTCCATTAAAGGAAGGCTCCAATGAGCAATCAAGATCTTACAAATAATAAATCCAAGGCTGGGGATAAATCCAAAGCTGGTCTTACCTACGCAAAAGCCGGTGTAAACATCGATATGGGTAATGCTATGGTAGAAAAAATTAAACCCTTTATACGCGCGACAAAACGAGCCGGAGCAGATGCAGAAATTGGCGGGTTTGGTGGCCTTTTTGATTTAAAAGCAGCTGGCTTTACAGATCCTATCCTAGTAGCAGCCAATGATGGTGTGGGAACAAAATTAAAAATTGCCATTGAAGTGGGGCACCATAACACTGTAGGTATTGACCTTGTAGCTATGTGTGTCAATGATTTACTCGTACAAGGAGCTGAACCTCTCTTTTTTCTGGATTATTTTGCAACTGGAAAGCTCGACCCTGAACAAGGTGCTGCGATTGTTTCTGGTATTGCAGAAGGATGTAAACAAGCCGGTGCTGCTCTTATTGGAGGAGAAACTGCAGAAATGCCAGGAATGTATGCAGAGGGAGATTATGATCTAGCCGGTTTTGCTGTAGGAGCATGCGAACGCAGCAAGCTACTCCCTTCAAAAGATTTGATAGAAGGTGATGTTATATTAGGTCTAAGCTCCTCTGGAATTCATTCCAATGGCTTTTCGCTTGTTCGACGAATCATCCAGCAAAATTATCTCAAATGGAATAACCCTGCCCCTTTTTCCCCCGAAAACAGCCTTGGTATAGCACTTCTTACACCAACACGCATTTATGTAAAATCGCTTCTTCCCATCATGCGAAAACATGAAGGGATTAAAGCTCTTGCTCATATTACGGGTGGAGGCTTTCCTGAAAATATTCCACGTGTCCTTCCATCTTCTCTCTGCGCTGAAATTAATCTTTCTACCATCAATGTTCCAGCAGTATTTTCATGGATTGCCAAACAAGGTAAAATAGAAGAAAGAGAAATGTTAAGAACATTCAATTGTGGTATTGGCATGATCATTATCGTAGCACAGCATGCAGCTGAAACAATTACACAAGCTCTTGAAAGAAAAGGAGAAACTGTAACTCCCCTTGGCATTTTAATAAAATGCCAAGATCAAAATAAAGGAATACTTTATAAAGGGGTACTGCATTTATGAAAAAAAAAATTGTCGTTTTTATTTCTGGTAATGGGTCCAATATGGTCGCACTTGCTCAAGCTAGTCAACAAAAAGAATATCCTGCTGAAATCGTCGCGGTTATTTGCGATAATCCGCGCGCAAACGGTATTGAAAAGGCGCAAAACCATAACTTACCTATTCATATTGTTGATCGTAAAATTTACAAAACAAAAGAAGAGCATGAAGAAAATATTTTTACGATTTTAGATCAATATAAACCGGATTTTCTCTGCTTTGCAGGGTATATGCGTCTTATCTCACCACGTTTTGTAAAACTTTATGAAGGACGAATTTTAAACATTCATCCTTCTCTTTTGCCTTCATTTAAAGGCTTAAACACACATGAAAAAGCTTTACAAGCAGGTGTAAAAATCACGGGTTGCACTGTTCATCTTGTTACAGAAGACATGGATGCAGGAAAAATCCTTGCCCAAGCAGCCGTTCCAGTCTATCCCCATGATACTGCTGAGTGCTTAGCACAAAGAGTTCTTAAAGTAGAGCATAAACTCTACCCCGAAGCTTTAAAAGCATTTATTGAAGGAAAGAGCAAAATGATAGATACGCAACAACAGCTTTTATCTTTTTGAGTGTATCAACAATCTATTAATCAGCATATTTCAATGCTTTACACATAGTTTTTACTCAGTTTCTACAATTGAAAATCTCTATGAAATGTTGACATAATAGAGTCCATCTCTTCATAAATTTTTGCACAAAATATGTGGTGTTTTTGAATTTTAGTTCATTTTCAAAATTCTTCTTTATTCAGTTCTATGACATTATCATAAACACTATTTATCAAAATACTCTCGTATTTCGCCTAAAAAATCTTAAAATACGCAATTTTCTATTGCATAATTTTTTGCTCATGACGAAAGTGTTTCTTTAACTGTTAGAGCTAACTGTTTGAGTGTAAAAGGTTTAGATAAAAAACCAAAAACAGCATCTTGTGGAAGATTTTTAGCAAAAGCATCTTTTGCATATCCAGAAACGAAAAGAAATTTGATACCAGGATAGTTTTTACGGACTTCCTTCAATAAAGTGGGCCCATCCATTTCTGGCATTACCACATCGGAAACAATAATATCAACATCTCCTTTTTGTTCCTCAAGAATAGAGAGTGCTTCCACCCCACTTGCTGCCTCTAAAACCGTATATCCTCTCATTTGAAGAGCTCTTACCCCCCCCATTCTGACCGCATCTTCATCTTCAACCAATAAAACAGTCGCAGATCCTGTTAAGTCTATATTTTTATCTTTCTCTTCATCTTTTTCAATCTTTTGAGAAATTTCTCCTTTTATATTGGGGATATAACGGGGAAGAAAAATATGAAATGTTGCTCCTTCACCTTCTTTACTTTCACAATAAATATACCCACCGCTCTGCTTGATAATTCCATAAACCATTGATAAACCAAGTCCTGTTCCTTTTCCAACTTCTTTTGTTGTAAAAAATGGCTCAAACATTTTTTCTTGTATAGCAGCAGATATACCAGCCCCTGTATCTGAAATAGTCAATTGCACATACTCGCCAATTGCTAATCCAAGATGATTAAATTCAGCACTTTGTTGCTTTGTAATATTATTTGTCGCAATCGTAACAATACCTCCATCTAACATGGCATCACGCGCATTAATAACCAAATTCATAATAACACGCTGAAAAGATGCTTGATCAACTTCAACGCTCCACAAATCTCTTCCATGGATAATTTTTAACTGAATATTATTCCCCAAAAGTGGTAAAATAAGATTGCGGATATCTGATAAAAATTCAGTAAAATCAATTTCTTCAGGTCGAAGTGTTTGCTTTCTAGAAAACGCTAACAATTGCTGGACAAGAGCAGCTGCACGATTAGCATTGTTTTTAATATTGATCAGATCAGCATGAGCAGGATCAGAACTACGATGCGTATTTAAAAGAAGATCACACGACATTAAAATTGCTGTTAAAACATTATTAAAATCATGAGCAATGCCGCCAGCCAATTGTCCTACAGCTTGCATCTTCTGACTTTGCATCATTTTATCTTCAAGAGTTTTTTGTTCGGTTGTTTCAATCACAGAGATAATAAGCAAATCTTGCAATGCATCACCGTGATAGGGCGGTACAGACATAATATGGAGCCGTAAATGGCATTCTTCATTTTTTTCTAAAACAGTTTCTAGAGAAACAAAATAATTTTTATTTGTCGCAATTCTCTGAAAAGAACGCTCTAACTGCACACAATCACGACGAGAAATAACATCATAAAAATTGACAGCTTTGTCCATACATCCCGTAAGTGATGAAAAAGCTTTATTCATATGAACCAATTGCCCTGCATGATCCACCACAGCTATTGCAAAAGGACTCGCATCAAAATATTCTCCTAATATACTGGGTAATTTTAATTGATCATCTTCTTCTTTTTGTACTTGTTGTGGAATGATCACAATACGATAAATGTCCTCCTCTTCTAAGAGAGAAGAAACAGATATAAGACAATGGAATATTTTCTCACAAGTCGTGTATGAATTTAAACATAACGAAAACCTATAAGGTAAAGAGTAACCTGAACTTTGATATCTGTTGGTTTGCAAACAGATATCACTCCATGAGCTCTTAGCACCAACGCTATCAAATAACGAATCAAAATTATGTTGACCAATTGAGAAATTCGCTAAATCAATTGAGAACCATTCTGCAAAAGTCGCATTGGCATAAAGAATAGTTCCTTGTTTATTAACGGATACAAAACCAATAGAAGCTTGATCCAAGTGATTGATAGCCTCTTGAAGGTTCGAGAAAAAAACTTCTCGCGTTTGTTGTAAGTGCGAAATATCAGTAATACGCCAAAATAAAAGCTTTTTTTTCTGTTTTGTGATAGGTTGAACGGAAATATTATACCAAACAGATTTTTTTGGTGTAGAATCAGTAAAAATTGGCTGTTCTACTCTTAATTCCTCTTGCGCTGCAAGATTATTACAGGCTGCAACCTTTAAGCGGTACGAGAGTCCACCAGCTCCTGGAAGATCCGCAATAACCCTATAACAAGACACTTCAGGCTTATAGGTCAGAATTTTTCGATAGTTTTGATTAGAATAATAAACAAAACCAGAAAGATCAGAGATTACAATTGCATCATCGCTCCTATTAAAGATGCTAAAATCAAAATCTTCATGCAACCACACATGATATCTTAAAATTCCCATTCCACACAAAACGAGTGTTGCAACACCGATCATTGCTAGAATCAAAAAAGATATTGATATCGCCTGTTGCAAATAGTTTTGTGTATAAAAAAAACCTAAAATACCCACAATGAAAAGAAAACCTAATACAAAAACAACACCAAAAATCACAACTCTCCGATGAAACGAAGACGCTGATCTTTCATTATTCTCAAAATCTTTATCCATCTCTCTTTGCCTTAGCTTATAGCTATTTCTTATGTCACAAAACTTCCTTTATATTCGTTGTTATGTTGTTATAAAGTATATGCTATGATATTATCTAAGATAAGCTCGCTTAATATTCAAAAGTTTATTTCTTACCATTATAAGTGAACCTTTTGAGGGTATGTTTATAAATTTATCTCAATAAAAAATAATATTTCCATCCAAAATGGGAGAAAATCTATGTATATCTGGTTATCAGAGCAAATAGGTGTATTTGCTGCAAACATAACGATAAGCTTTTTGCTTTTTATAATAACAATCGCAGCTATTACCGTAATTATCGTGTTTTTACGTCGCTTAAGTACGGGAAGATACAGCATTAATAGAAAAAAAAGTCTATCACGATTAGCATTATGTGAAGTAATTTCTATAGATCGGGCACGCCGCCTTGTTTTAGTCCGTTGCGATAATAAAGAACATTTGCTCCTTATTGGCGGATTAACAGATGTGGTTGTAGAATCTGATATTACTGGTACATCAAAAATACAAAAAAGAGAAACACACACACATCTAAATTCCGCCCTTCCAGAAAGAAACGATATATCGGATAAAAGTCCCTCTCCTTTTACGAATCAAGCGGTAAAAGATTCAGCCATCACCGCCGAAATTGAGGGGCGGCAAGAACCATCTTTATTCATTCCTACCCCTCAAAAATAAAATATACAATTTTATCACCACGAATTTCGTTTGTTTATCATCTCAATAACCTTAATCATCGCGATAAACTCTTTCACGTCGTTCATGACGTTCTTGCGCTTCCAATGACAAAACGGCTATCGGCCGAGCCTCAAGACGCTTTATACTAATGGGTTCGCCGGTTTCTTCACAAAAACCGTATGTCCCATTATCAATGCGCTCTAAAGCAGCATCTATTTTTGAAATAAGTTTCCTCTGACGATCACGAGCACGTAATTCGATTGTACGATCAGTTTCACAAGAAGCCCGATCAGTCAAATCGGGCTGACCAACATTCTCTTCCTGCAAATTTTCCAAAGTCTCACGAGCTTCTTTTAATATATCATTCTTCCAAGAAACCAATTTAGCACGAAAATACGCCTTTTGCCGCTCATTCATAAAAGGCTCATCTTCACTAGGGCGATATTGACCATCAATCTCTTCGCTCATGCAATAAAAAACCTCCACATATGCTATGTGCGGTCTATATATTGTGCAATACCCATCAACACAAGAGTAAAATGTTTTTTCATAACAATCGACGAATATATCTAAATGCACTGTTTAGGTTTGATCGCTTTTTTATGTAGATTGAATTCTTGATCAAATCTCATCCAAAATCATTTTTCTCGCTTATTGAAAAACTTTAAAAAGAAGGAAATCAGATATCAGAGCCATCCCTCCCCTACTCTCTACATTGTTTAAAATCTAAATGAAGCAACAATAAATCATTTCATCAATGCAAAAAAATAAAATCTTTATAAAGGCAAAGTGTGATATTCACGTTTCAAATACATCAAAGCATCTTTTTCTTTATTACAGTTGATTGCAACAACCTCACCAATCAAAACACAATGGGTTGCGTGTTCGTGCCAACAAATCAAACGACAATCAAACGACGCTAGAGCGTCTGAAAGACTAGGCGCCCCCGTTTGCAAAGCTCCCCATTGAGCAACATCAAAACGCTCATTTTGTGTAGAATTGCAACGCCTCGAAAAAACATCCGCTAATGAGCGATGTTTTCCTGCCAAGCTATTAACACAAAAATTTCCATTCTCCATAAACACCTGATTCTTTAAATTATGGCGCATGAGACAAACAAGAAGGGTTGGAGGATTATCAGATAAAGAACAACACGCCGAAACAGTCACCCCGCGTCTTCCCTTAATACCATTTGTTGTCACAATATGCACAGCTCCTGCAAAAAGACTCATGGCATCTCGATATTCTTGGGAAGAAACCGCAATAGTATGTTTATGTTGAAGTTCAGGCATCAAATATGTTTTATGATTCGACATATCTTTCACTTATAAAGCTTTAAAATTTCAAGCGATCTTTCCATAAAAAGACCTATAATACATATTTTTTCTTTTCCGTCATAACACAAAAAATATTTGTGTATACACAGCGATATGATAAAAACTGCCAATCTAAGGAGATTTTAATGCCCCATGCACATCTCATTTCGCCTTCTCTCTTGGCTTCTGATTTTTCTAAACTTGGACAAGAAATGTTAGATGTTGTTGATGCTGGTGCAGATTGGCTTCATCTTGATATTATGGATGGGCACTTTGTTCCTAACATCACCTTTGGTCCTGAAATTGTCAAAGCTCTGCGCCCATTAACAAAAGCAATATTTGATGTCCACCTGATGATCGCACCAGTAGACCCTTATTTAGAAGCTTTTGCAAAAGCAGGTTCAGATATTATAACTATTCATGCTGAAGCAGGTCCACATCTTCATCGTTCATTACAAACAATCAAAAAAATGGGGAAAAAAGCAGGAATCGCACTCAATCCAAGCACCCCTGAACATATCCTTGAATATTTGCTTGATCAATTAGATCTCATTCTCATCATGACGGTCAATCCCGGTTTTGGTGGACAAAGTTTTATTCCAGAAATAAAAGATAAAATTAAGCGCGTTAAAAGCATGATTGCAAACCGCCCTATTGATCTTGAAGTTGATGGTGGTATCACCGTTGATACAATTGGGATAGCTGCAAAAGCTGGTGCAAATGTATTTGTCGCAGGCTCTGCAATTTATAAAGATGGAAATAAAGAGCTTTACAAAACACGTATTAATGCATTGCGGCAAGCCGCAATCCTCTCACAACAAGGAAAAAAATGATGATCGCACGTTATTCCCGCCCTGCAATGGTAACAATTTGGTCTCCTGAAACAAAATATCGTATTTGGTTTGAAATTGAAGCCCATGCCTGTGATGCCCTTGCTCAATTAGGGATTATTCCGAAAGAAGCCGCCAAAGTCATTTGGGAAAAAGGGGCAGCAGCTAAATTTGATATCAATCGCATTGATGAAATTGAAGCAATTAGCAAACATGATGTTATCGCATTTCTAACCCACCTAGCTGAATTCATTGGACCAGAAGCACGTTTTATCCACCAAGGCATGACATCATCTGATGTTCTCGATACAACGCTGAACATTCAATTGATGCGTGCGAGTGATATTTTGCTAGAGGATATAGACCAACTTCTTGAAGCATTAAAAAGACGGGCTTTTGAGCATAAAGAGACAATCACCATTGGGCGGAGTCATGGCATTCATGCCGAACCGACAACATTTGGAATCAAGTTTGCTCTTGCATACGCTGAATTTTCCCGTTGTCGCAAACGTCTTCTTGCCGCACGAGAAGAAATTTCTACTTGCGCGATTTCAGGAGCTGTAGGAACTTTTGCAAATATCGATCCACGCGTTGAAGCACATGTAGCAAAAGCCTTGAGGATGCGTGCTGAACCGGTTTCCACCCAAGTAATACCAAGAGATCGTCATGCTATGTTTTTTGCAACACTTGGTGTTATTGCTTCCTCTATTGAAAGGCTAGCAATAGAAATACGCCATTTACAACGAACAGAAGTTCTTGAAGCAGAGGAACATTTCTCACCTGGGCAAAAAGGTTCATCGGCAATGCCTCATAAACGTAATCCAGTTTTAACAGAAAATTTAACTGGATTAGCCCGTATGGTACGTGCATTTGCACTCCCAGCCATGGAAAATGTAGCTCTTTGGCATGAACGTGATATTTCCCATTCATCTGTTGAGCGTTATATTGCTCCAGATGCGACTATTACACTTGATTTTGCTCTTTCTCGCCTCACATCTGTCATTGAAAATCTCATTGTCTATCCAGAAAATATGCAAAAAAATCTCAATAAATTCCGCGGTCTTGTTCACTCACAACGGGTTCTTTTAGCACTCACACAAGCAGGGATTAGTCGTGAAGATTCTTATCGGATTGTACAACGAAATGCGATGAAAGTTTGGGAACAAGGAAAAGATTTTTTAGAAGAACTCCTCAACGATAAAGATGTTACCAAAGCTTTAAGTGAAGAAGAGCTTCGCGAAAAATTTGATCTTTCTTACCACACCAAACATATCAATACGATTTTTAAACGTGTTTTTGAAGAACAATAAAGCGACATAGAAAACCAAAATCCATTCCACCTATGATCAAAAATCTGTTGTAACAAAGAAAACAATTCATGAAAGCAAATCAACTCGATATTCTTATTGTTCCTGGCTACAAAGGATCTGGTCCAGATCATTGGCAAACACGCTGGGAAAAAAAATTGTTGACAGCCCGCCGCATTGAACAACTCCATTGGTCAAAGCCTGTTTGTGAAGAGTGGGTTAACAAAGTTAAAACCGCCATCGCAAAAGCTCAAAGACCTGTTATGCTTATTGCTCATTCATTAGGAGTTCCCAGTGTTATTCATGCAACTGTACACAATACAGAAAAAATTTGTGGCGCTTTCTTTGTTGCCCCTCCAGATGTCGCCAATGAAAAAATACGTCCCAAACATTTAATGACATTTGGCCCCTATCATCGCCAAAAGCTTCCTTTTCCTTCTATTGTCATAGCCAGTCGCAACGATGAGTTTTGTCAATTTTCAGTAGCAGAAAAAATTGCCAATGATTGGGGATCACTCTTTGTTGATGCTGGGTATTCTGGCCATATTAACGCAGAATCCGGACACGGACCTTGGCCTGAAGGGCTTATGGTCCTCTCTCACTTTCTTGCAAAAATTTGATCCAAAAGAGGTGATCTTCTTTCTCATCGCTTATGTATCTTCACCTTTGGATAAACGTGTAATGATAAAAATTATAAAAGTATCATAGCAATATCATTGAGAAATTCTATCAATTAGGATAGTATCATTTATCAATGTTATTAAAAACCTCTCAAGATAAATAGAGAATCATGATGAATCGTCGCCACCGTATTTATGAAGGCAAGGCTAAAATTTTATATGAAGGACCTGAACCAGGGACTTATATTCAATTTTTTAAAGATGATGCAACTGCCTTTAATGCAAAAAAACATGAAATTATCGACGGAAAGGGGGTTTTAAACAACCGAATTTCGGAACATATTTTTAGCCATCTTGGACGTTTGGGCATCCCAACACATTTTATCAAACGTATAAACATGCGCGAACAGCTTATTAAAGCGGTGGAAATCATTCCGTTGGAAGTTGTTGTTCGCAATGTTGCTGCCGGCTCTCTTGCTAAGCGTTTAGGACTGGAAGAAGGAACCCCGCTTCCGCAATCCATCATTGAATTCTACTATAAAAATGATTCTCTCGATGATCCTATGGTAACGGAAGAACATATCACAGCTTTTGGGTGGGCTGTCCCACAAGAGATAGAAGATATCATGCAACTTTCAATTCGTATTAATGATTTTCTTTCTGGGCTTTTTGCCGGTGTTAACATCCAATTAATTGATTTTAAAATGGAATTTGGTCGCCTGTGGGAAGATGAAACAATGCGCATTGTTCTTGCTGATGAAATCTCTCCTGATTCTGCACGACTATGGGATATGCACACACAAGAAAAAATGGATAAAGACCGTTTTCGTCGTGATATGGGAGGGCTTATTAATGCCTATCAAGAAGTTGCCAAACGTCTTGGTATTATAAATGAAAACGAATCAACACGACCAAGTGGTCCCGTTCTCGTAAAGTAAAAACAAGGTAAAAAACATCACCTTATACAAACACCCCTCTTCAAAGGAGAGGTTCTTTTAAAAAGCAGGAAGCAAAAAATGAAAGCACGCATTACAGTTACTTTAAGAGAAAGCGTTCTTGATCCACAAGGAGAAGCGATTGTCGGTGCTTTAAAAAGTTTGGCTTTCGAAGGCATTCAATCTATTCGTCAAGGAAAGGTTTTTGATATTGTTCTTGATGATCTACCTTCTGAAACTGCAAAGAAAAAACTTGAACAAATGTGTGAAGAGTTACTCGCAAATACTGTCATTGAAAATTATACAATCGAACTTCTGTAAGTGAAACGCTCATGAAAACTGCCATCATTCAACTTCCTGGATTAAATCGTGATCGAGATATGATTGCAGCATTACATCATATAACGGGAGTTGAGCCACTAAAAATTTGGCAAACAGAAACAACAATTCCAGATGTAGATGTTATTATTATTCCTGGTGGTTTTTCCTATGGCGACTACTTAAGATGTGGTGCAATTGGAGCGCGAACTCCCGTCTTAAAAGCCATTCGTGAAAAAGCACAAGAAGGTACGACAATAATAGGTATCTGTAATGGATTTCAAATTTTGTTGGAAGCAGGATTATTACCCGGTACTTTAATGCGTAACGCTTCTTTAAAATTTGTTTGTCGTGAAATCAAACTTGAAGTCGTTAACGCCAAGACAAAATTTTCTCGATATTATTCTAAAGGACAAATTATTCGTTGTCCTGTTGCCCATCATGACGGAAATTATTTTGTTGATAGTGAAACATTGAAACAAATGGAAGACAATGAACAAATTGTTTTTCGCTATGCAGAAAATACAAACCCGAACGGCTCAATGAAAGATATTGCTGGTATTGTTAATAAAGTTGGTAATATTCTTGGTATGATGCCCCATCCTGAAAACTTTATTGAACCCGCCCACGGAGGTACTGACGGTCGTTTACTTTTTCAAAGTGCTTTAGAGTTAGTAAATGGATAATGCTGCAAAAGTACTCGCGCTCCATAATTTAAAAAACAAGGATTTATACCATTTCTCGCATCATAAATCTATAAACAAAGCTCTTCACAAACAACAATGGATATTATTTTCTAAACACATAATTATTTAAGACCATTTTTAGTCTTAAATCCCACCAAACAAACGGACAAAATCTTTAGCTTACTGTCTATAAATATTTTTATTATTAAACAACATTATTGTTTATAATATAAGCTGCTAGGTAAAAAAATAAAAATACTAAATTTCGATTAATTTGACGGATAAATACTCATGAAGCCTTGCAATAACATCACTATTACACCAGAACTCATTGCACAACACGGGCTAAAAGAAGATGAATATCAACGTATCCTGACGTTAATCGGTAGAGAACCCACATTTACTGAACTAGGAATTTTTTCTGCAATGTGGAACGAGCATTGTTCCTATAAATCATCTAAAAAATGGCTAAAAACTCTTCCGACAGAAGGAAAATGTGTCATCCAAGGACCTGGTGAAAATGCTGGTGTTGTTGATATTGGCGAAGGACAATGTGTTGTTTTCAAAATGGAAAGCCATAACCACCCTTCTTATATTGAACCTTATCAAGGTGCAGCGACAGGTGTTGGTGGTATTTTACGTGATGTCTTTACAATGGGAGCCCGTCCTGTTGCTGCTATAAATGCATTGCGATTTGGTGCTCCTGATCACCCACGAACACGCCATCTTGTTTCTGGTGTTGTTTCTGGAATAGGTGGTTACAGCAATTCTTTTGGTGTTCCAACGGTTGGTGGAGAAGTAAATTTTGATGAGCGTTATAATGGCAATATCCTTGTTAACGCTTTTGTCGCCGGTATTGCAAAGACAGACGCCCTTTTTTATTCTAAAGCACAAGGCATCGGACTCCCTGTTGTTTACCTTGGTGCAAAAACAGGACGTGATGGTGTCGGTGGGGCAACAATGGCCTCTGCTGAATTTGATGATTCAATCAGTGAAAAACGCCCAACTGTTCAAGTAGGTGATCCTTTTACAGAAAAATGTCTTCTTGAAGCATGTTTAGAGCTCATGGAACTTGGAGCCGTAGTTGCTATTCAAGATATGGGGGCAGCAGGACTTACCTCTTCTGCCGTTGAAATGGGTGCAAAAGGAAATCTAGGGATACAGCTTAATCTCGATACAGTTCCTGTTCGAGAAGAAAACATGACAGCCTATGAAATGATGCTTTCTGAAAGTCAAGAGCGCATGCTCATGGTTCTTAAACCAGAACTAGAAAAGCAAGCAGAAGCAATTTTTCATAAGTGGGGGCTGCATTTTTCTATCATTGGGAAAACAACCGATGATTTACGTTTTCGTGTATCTCATCAAGGGGAAGAAGTTGTCAATCTTCCCATCAAAGAGCTTGGTGATGAAGCGCCTGTTTATGATCGTCCTTGGAGTGAGCCGGCAAAAAAAACATCCTTGAAAGCAGAAGACGTCAAAAAAGTTGAAAATCTTGGTGATGCGCTTCTGAGCTTATTGAATTCTGCTGATCAAAGTTCTCGGCGATGGGTTTATGAACAATATGATACTCTTATCCAAGGAAATAGCCTTGTTTGTCCAGGAGGTGATGCAGGCGTTATCCGTTTAGGAAACAACAGCAAACGTGCTCTTGCTTTTTCTTCTGATGTAACACCTCGCTATTGTGAAGCAGACCCTTATGAAGGAGGAAAACAAGCTGTCGCAGAATGCTGGCGAAACATTAGTACGACAGGTGCAACACCACTGGCTGCTACAGATAATCTCAATTTTGGTAACCCTGAAAAACCTGAAATTATGGGACAGCTGGTTTTTGCTATTAAAGGTATAGGAGAAGCTTGTAGAATCCTCGATTTTCCTATCGTTTCAGGCAATGTTTCTCTTTACAACGAAACAAATGGGGAAGCCATTCTTCCAACCCCCACAATTGCTGGTGTAGGTCTTCTTAATGATTGGTCTAAAATGGTAACAATAAGTGGTATGCAAAATGGAGATATTCTTGTTTTAGTAGGAAATTGCGGCTCCCATTTAGGACAATCAATCTATGCACGTAACATTTTAAATATTGATGCAGGTGCTCCCCCCCCTGTAGATTTACAACTTGAAAAAAAGCATGGTCAATTTGTTCGAAATGTCATACATCGTGGTTTTGTGCATGCTGCTCATGACATTTCTGACGGAGGATTAGCGATAGCACTTGCTGAAATGGTGATTAAAGCAGGTAAAGGAATCAAAGTAAAATTAAGCAATAAATCACCCCATCATGCAGAACTTTTTGGAGAAGACCAAGGACGTTATCTTTTAGCCGTCAAACCTCACTCTCTTAATAGTCTTAAAGAGCTCGCACAAATAAGTGCAGTTTCTTTAACAGAGCTAGGTCAAGTTGCAGGTGATGCACTTGATATAGATGGAATACTAAAACTTTCTATAGACAAACTCACAAAAGCCTATGAAAACTGGTTTCCCCAATTTATGGGTGAAGAGTAAAAATTGTTTTTTCTCTTAAACAGCCTTTATAAAAAAATGAACAACATAGGAGAATAATGATGACAATGAGTGCCCATGCAATTGAAACGCTTATTCGTGAAGGCATTCCTGATGCTACTGTAACAATTCGTGATCTTGCTGGAGATGGAGAACATTATGCTGCAGAAGTTATTTCTGAAAGTTTTCGTGGTAAAACCCGTGTTCAACAACATAAAATGGTCTATGATGCCCTTAAAGGCAATATGGGAAATGACCTTCACGCCTTAATGTTGCAAACAAATATCCCAAAATAATCTAAAATTTCTTCTTGCATTCACACATTTAATACGATTAAAAGCAGTATGAATATAAATTACACACTGATAAAAATCTGAAATATCGAGGGATAAAAATGACCACTGTTCATGATTTTATTGACAAAGAAATTAAAACAAACGACGTCATTTTATTCATGAAAGGAACACCTGACGCTCCGCAATGCGGGTTTTCAGGACAAGTTGTTCAAATTCTTGATTATTTAAGATTGAATTATAAAGGGATTAATATCTTAACTTCTAACGAATTGCGTCAAGGGATTAAAGATTACTCAAATTGGCCAACAATTCCACAGCTTTATATCAAAGGTGAATTTATCGGAGGCTGTGATATTGTTAAAGAGATGTTTCAAAACAATGAGTTACAGGAACTTTTGAAAGAAAAAAATATTCCCTGTAATTAATCATAGGTATCTTTCATTTTATTCAGACTCTTAAAAAGAGCTGTTTTCAGACGAAATTTCTATTTCAAGGATGCCATATGTCATATTCAGTCGATGAACAAACGCATAGTGATGCGATTAGAAAAAAAATTGGCTATAAAGAATTTGTTATTCTTATTGCTTCGCTCATGGCTATTAACGCTATAGCTGTTGATATTATGCTGCCAGCTATGCCTAATATTTTAGATGGCTTAAATGTTCTCAATGAAAATGATCAACATTATATCATTTCGAGTTATCTTATTAGCTATGGTATTGCTCAAATATTTTTCGGTCCAATAAGCGATAGGTATGGACGACGTAAACTTATTCTTATTGGTCTTGCTTTTTATTCATTTACGGCGATTGGCTGTGCCTTTGTAACTGATTTTTCTCTCTTACTTATTTTGCGTATCTTACAAGGTATTGGAGGAGCTGCTATGCGGGTTCTTACAGTTTCCGTCGTACGTGATCTTTACAGTGGTCGAAAAATGGCAGAAGTTATGTCTATTGTTATGATGGTTTTTCTTGTTGCACCAATGGTTGGTCCCGCAACAGGACAGATCATTTTACTGCTCGGACATTGGCAATATATTTTTATTTTCATGGCAATGATTGGTTTCGGGTTGATGATTTGGATTCAATTCCGCTTGCCGGAAACTCTTTATGCGCAACGCTCTCTTTCCTTTTCTTCAGTCAAACATAATTTATGGATTGTAATAACCAATCGCACAACACTTTGCTATACACTAGCAACTTCGATTATTTTAGGCTGTATCTTTACCGCCGTTAATACATCACAACAAACGTATGAAGGGATCTATAATCTAGGACTTTGGTTCCCTATTGCCTTTGCAGTTGGTGCTGCATTTCAGGCTTTCTCATCATTCATGAACTCTCAACTCGTTGGACGCCTTGGAATGCGGCGTATTGCTCATACTATGCTTTTGCTCTTTTGTATCACTTCATGTGTATGGTTTATTGGCTCTATCTTAACAGATGGTATCCTTCCTTTTGCTTTTTACATGCTGTTATTCTGTATATTGATGTTTGCCTGCGGTGGCATTATGGCCAATTTCAATACACTCGCTCTCGAATCTGTGGGAGAAATTGCTGGAACAGCTTCTTCTGTATCCGGCTTTCTTCAAACATCTATCGGTGCAGGACTCAGCTTTTTTATTGCCCAACAATTTGATGAAACAACCATCCCAAACTCAGCAGGATTTTTCTTTCTGAGTCTCACTGCCATACTTCTCGTCTTATGGGCTGAACGTGGTCATCTTTTTAGGCAATATCATAGTAATCCTAACGAATAAATATTACTACGAAAGATTAATAACATCTCTCTTGAACAATAAGAAGATAAACCTATCAGACAAAATAAAACATCTCCAAATAGAACACTCTTGTGTTAAACATTCACATTGTTTGTTTAAAGGTACAACTCTCGAAATATCAAATCATTTCACGACAGCACCTATAAATGCTGTAATGTTAAAAAACAGTTTTGATTGATTTAACCTGAACAAGATCGAAATAGAAAAAACTTACGCTTTAGGTTTTTCGTTCAATATAAAAATAATAAATTATCTTTATAAATTAATATCTTACACAATCATAAAACCATAGGGAACTTTCCCGTGTATAAAATACATTTAATTGATAAATTTTCCTGATTTTGGAAATCCTCTTGGAACCAAACGCCCGACGCCCGCACGCATTCCCATCCATTCAATGAGATCATCAGCTTGACGGTTAAAGATTCGTTCAGCTGTATCTTGCCAACTTAAGCCTTCTGATAAATTAAAAGTCTTGGCATCAACAACAACACCTTCTTTATAACGCTGTAAACGAACACCCTTACCGCGATTCATTTCTGGTATTTGTTCAATAGAAAAAATAAGCATTTTACGGTTTTCACCGACTACAGCAACATGATCACCATTTACCGGAACACAAAGCTTTACCTTATCAGGAGCTTTCACATTCATCACTTGCTTTCCTTTTCGTGTATTGGCGATCACTTCTGCAGAAGAAACAATAAAACCATTACCGTGAGATGAAACCAAAAGCAATTTTTCCTCGGCGTGATGCACAAAAGCTGTGAGAACATCGTGCTCATCATCCATATCAACTAAGAGACGAATAGGTTCACCATGTCCCCGCCCTCCAGGTAAACTATTTGCACCAATAGCAAAAAACTTTCCCCCCGTACTGATCAGCACAATCTTGTCGGTCGTAAATGCTGGAAAGGCTAACTTTAAACTGTCTCCTTCTTTAAAAGAAAGTGCTTTATAATCGGTCAAATGTCCCTTCAAAGCGCGCATCCACCCCTTTTCAGAAATAACAATAGTAATCGGTTCTTTTTCGATCATTGCTTGTTGAATATCATCAAGATCATGTCTTGGTGCCTCTTCAAACGTCGTACGTCTTTTCCCCAAGAGTGTTTCAGGACCAAAAGTGTTTCGAACTTTTTTGATTTCTTCTGAAATTATTTTCCACTGTTTTATAGGAGAAGCTAACAAATTCTTTAGCTTTTCTTTTTCAGCTTTCAAACTTTCAAATTCTTTACGAATTTCAAATTCCTCAAGCTTACGCAAAGAACGCAAGCGCATATTAAGAATAGCTTCAGCTTGATTTTCTGTTAATTCAAAACGACTGATCAGCTTCTTTTTCGGTTCATCATCTTCACGAATAATCTGAATGACCTCATCGAGATTTAAATAGGCAATCAGATATCCATGAAGAATTTCCAATCGGCTATCAATTTGATCCAGCCGATAATGAGAGCGACGAATAAGCACTTCCTGACGATGTTCAAGCCATTGCTTCAAACTTTCTCGCAAAGAAAGGACATTAGGTATTTTTCCCAAAGACAAAACATTCAGATTAAGGGGAAATCTTACTTCAAAGTCAGTCAATTTAAAAAGAGACTCCATGAGGAGCTCCGGATCAACCGACCGATTTTTAGGAACCAGCACGATTCTGATATCTTCTGCTGATTCATCTTGGATATCCTCAAGCATTGGCAATCGGCGTGCAAGCAATAACTCTGCTGTTTTTTCAATAAGACGTGACTTTTGAATCTGATAGGGAATTTCAGTCACAACAATCACATAAGAACCACGGCTACCAGGCTCCTGATGCCAACGTGAACGCAAGCGAAAAAATCCACGCCCAACACGATAGGATTCCTCAATACTTTTTTTAGGTTCAACTAAAATTCCCCCCGTCGGAAAATCAGGACCAAGAACAAATTGATTTAATTCCTCATCATTTACATCGGGATGCGCAATCAAATGGAGTGCTGCATCACAAAGCTCAGCAACATTATGGGGGGGAATAGATGTTGCCATACCAACAGCAATACCAGAAGAACCATTTGCTAAAAGATTAGGGAAAGCTCCTGGTAAAACAACAGGCTCTTCATCTTCCTCATTATAGGTTAAACGAAAATCAATAGCATTCTCATTAATACCTTCAAGTAACAATGCAGCCACTTCAGTCATACGTGCTTCCGTATAACGCATAGCAGCAGCATTATCACCATCAATATTACCAAAATTGCCTTGCCCATCAACTAACGGATAACGAACAGCAAAACTTTGAGCCAAGCGCACCAAGGCATCATAAATAGACGCATCCCCATGAGGATGAAATTTTCCCATGACATCACCGACAATCCGCGCACATTTCGCATAAGACTGTCCAGGATTTAGTTTGAGAAGACGCATCGCATGAACAATCCGCCGGTGGACCGGCTTCAATCCATCACGTACATCAGGCAATGCACGGTGCGTAATCGTAGAAAGCGCATAAGCCAAATAACGTTCCTGTAAAGCAGAACGTAATTCTATTGGTTCAATATGTTCTTTATCAAAAGGTAAATTCATTTTATCAGACATAGTATTAAAACAACAATTCCCACAATAATAAGAAATTATTTTATAGGATTTATTTAATGAAATCTTCTATGAGTCGGCTTTTTTATTAAAAGTCAATTACATAAAAACAAACGCTGCAATTAGAACATGAATAGAAAATTATATCAATTTGAAAAATTTATACATATCCTTCCCCCTTGCCCTAAGTAATTTATTGAAAGCTTTGTCAAATCCGACGATAATTTAACTGCCCACAAAGAGTTATTTCATCTTTTCTGGAATGACAAAAGCAGCTTTCAAACATCATCTTTTATTATACAGATAAATTGTATAACAATCCCCTTCAGTTTTTCTATGAAAAACTAAAAAAATGTTCAAAGCTTATGAAATTTAAGCTTTTCAGAGTAAGTCGATAGAATGGAAAATCACATTATTCTCATAAAAACGAAGAGACACAATTCTCTGCTACAACGTTGTAAAAACTTCAATAAAAAAATAAATAATGTATTGACATGTAAAGATAATTTATTTTTTTTCAAATAAAATGAGACTCCCGAATATTATAGAATTCTTTCATTTCTAATTTATTCATGATCAAGCAATCATAATTATTTTCTCACCTATCACAAGGAGAAGAGTCTCTATAGAAACAAGCAATAAAAATGCCTCGTAAAAAATTAAACAATAGCGTTTTGCCTATCTAAATTTTACAAACAGTACACACACACCGATGCTCTTGAGAGGCATCAAAACTTCACTCTACGTAGAAAAGATGAAAACAATCCATTATCAACTTTATGAGCTATTTTTGTGAGTAGGAGCCATGCGGATTCCTAAATCACGTAATTGTGTAGGAGAAACATCAGACGGAGCACTCATCAAAAGATCAAGCGCCTGTTGATTCATAGGAAATAAAGCAACTTCACGCAAATTTTTAACACCTTGCAACAGCATAATGATGCGGTCAATTCCCGCAGCCATACCACCATGTGGCGGAGCCCCATAATGGAATGCACGATAAAGACCACCGAAACGATCTTTCACAACTTCCTTAGAAAGTCCTACAAGTTCAAAAACTTTAAGCATCATTTCTGGTAAGTGATTACGAATTCCACCTGATGCAATTTCATAACCATTGCAAACAAGATCATATTGAAAGGCTTTAATAGTAAGAGGATCTTGACAGGCAAGAGCATTTTCTCCCCCTTGAGGCATGGAAAAAGGATTATGTCCAAAATCAATCTTTTTTTCATCTTCATTCCATTCAAAAAATGGAAAATCAACAATCCACGCCAAAGAGAAACTATCTCTATCAAGAAGATCTAATTCTTCCCCTACCCTTGTGCGTGCTGCTCCGGCAAAAGATGAAAACTTTTTTGGATCGCCAGCTACAAAAAAACAGGCGTCCCCACTTTCAAGTCCAAGCTGTATACGGATTGCTTCAGTCCTCTGTTCACCAATATTTTTGGCGATAGGCCCTGCTCCTTCAAATTTTCCTTCTTCTTCACGCCAGAAAATATAGCCGAGTCCTGGTTGCCCCTCGCCTCGTGCCCATACATTCATACGATCACAAAAAGCACGACTTCCACCCGTTTTAGCTGGGATAGCCCACACTTGTGCATTCTCATCATTCGCTAAAATTTGAGCAAAAACTTTGAAACCAGAATTATAAAAATGCTGAGAAACATCTTCCATAATGATCGGATTACGTAGATCAGGCTTATCAGAACCATATTTTCGCATTGCTTCATCGTAGGAAATGCGAGGAAAGCTTTGTGTCACAGTTCTTCCATCTGCAAATTCTTCAAAAATAGAACGCATAATAGGTTCCATAGTTGCTAAAACATCTTCTTGCTCAACAAAACTCATTTCAACATCTAATTGATAAAATTCACCAGGAAGACGGTCGGCCCTTGGATCTTCATCTCTAAAACATGGAGCAATCTGAAAATAACGATCAAAACCTGACATCATCAACAACTGTTTATATTGCTGTGGTGCTTGCGGTAGCGCATAAAATTTCCCCTGATGAACACGACTTGGAACCAAAAAATCACGCGCTCCTTCCGGCGATGAAGCTGTCAAAAGTGGCGTCGTAAATTCCGTAAAACCATTATTTTGCATAGCCCGTCTCATAGCCGCAATAATTTCAGTCCGACGCATGATATTTTTGTGCATAGTCTCCCGACGCAAATCAAGAAAACGATATTTTAATCGAATATCTTCTGGATAATCAGGCTCACCAAAAACCGGTAAAGGAAGCTCATCAGATTTTGAAAGAATTTCTACCTCTTGTGCAAAAATTTCAATCTCACCTGTTGGAAGCGTTGCATTAATAACCTCATCAGAACGAGCACATACCTCCCCATCCACACGAATAACCCATTCAGAACGCACTTTTTCAATAAATTTAAAAGCTGGTGAAGCAGGGTCAGCAACAATTTGTGTGATTCCAAAATGATCACGTAAATCTACAAAAAGAATTCCTCCATGATCACGAACACGATGAACCCATCCCGAAAGACGAACTTGTGTTCCTACATCACATCTACGAAGAGCCGCACAATGATGACTGCGATAACGGTGCATGTTTTTTGCCTTTGATTATAATATTCACATGCGCTACAAACGCTTTTTAATAACCATTTGTCAAGATATGAGAATAAAAACTCAGAAATAAAGTCAATAAAGCACAAATTTAATTTATCGAATTATAATAAAATGATGAATCTTATTACACAAACAACAGATCTTGAAATTGCACTTAACGCTCTACGTACCTCTGATTTTGTAACAGTCGATACTGAGTTTATTCGCGAAACAACTTTTTGGCCTCAACTGTGTTTAATCCAGCTCGCATCACCAGATGTCACAGTTTTGATTGATCCCATAGCACCAAATATTGATTTACAACCTTTTTTTGACCTTATGATCGACAAAAAAGTTGTAAAAGTTTTTCATGCTGCGCGCCAAGATATTGAAACAATTTATCATCTTGGAGGTGTTATTCCCTCCCCTCTCTTTGATACACAAATAGCAGGATCATTTTGTGGATTTGGTGATTCTATCTCCTATGATCAAATTGTACAACGCTGCACGGGGCATCATCTTGATAAATCCTCCCGCTTTACAGACTGGAGTTACCGCCCTTTGTCTGAAAAACAACTGCTCTATGCACTTGCCGATGTAACTTACTTAAGAGATGTTTACCTGCTATTAAAAAAAAGGTTAGAAAAAAATCAACGTGCTCACTGGATGAACGATGAAATAACAATCCTTTTAAATCCTAAAACCTATGATATGCCAGAAGATGAAGCATGGAAAAAAGTGAAAGGAAAAATTAAAAAGCCACGTGAACTTGCTGTATTACAAAAGATAGCAGCTTGGCGGGAACGTGAAGCACGAAAATACAATATGCCACGTCGTCATATCATAAAAGATGAATGTCTTATAGAAATAGCAACCCAACAACCAAAAGATGAATCTGCATTAAAACGGTTGCGCAGTCTTAATAAGAATTGGGATAAACTCTCAATTGCTCAATCATTAATCAAAGCTGTCCACGAAGGATTAGAGGTGGATCTTTCTACTTTACCCCCCATTCCTAAACATAATCCACTCAATGATACGACAGCCGCTGTTATCGATCTGCTCAAAGTGTTATTAAAAATTGTTGCAAATGAAAACAGCATTGCCCCTAAAATTATTGCAACATCTAATGATTTAGAAAAAATTGCCAATGGAGGAATAAAGAAAAATATTCCCGCTATGAATGGCTGGCGCTATGAAATATTTGGACAAAAAGCCGAACAACTGCTAAAGGGCCAGATAGGGTTTTACTGTAACGATGGAAAAATAAGCACAAAACAGCTTTAATTTACATTTTCATTTTGAAAAATCCATTACGCTACTCATTATCTACATCAATTGGTATACCCTATAGGCCAACGCAAATAGGATAAATAAAGCCTACTTCTGACAAAGTTAAAAAATTAAATAGTAAACTCTTATTAAAATGATAGCTAAATCTTTATCAGGTCAATCAAATAGCAATCCCATTAAAAATAATCTAAAAAAACAAACAGCTCCTTATTTAAAAGTTTTGAAAAGAAAAAATTCTGATATAAAAGCGCATTCATTACAAAAATAGCAGCCTAGAAATAGGAACAAACAAAGATATAATGCCTCACGTCACCATATCGTATTAAAAAACTACCGAGATTGCAATCTAACAATCAAAAACAAGCCAGCATAACAACTAAAATACCTAACAAAAGCAATATATTGATTTCTAACGATAATCTAGCGTTATTTATATTGAATTAGACCTCCGAATATCGTAAGATTCTCTCATTTCATCTCAATAAGACTCATAAAGTTTCACATAAGAAATTATATGATAAAGCGCTGCTTTTTATAAAATAAACACCTTTCAAAGGATTCAAAAATCATGGTTAATAAATAGTTATGATTTATTTCTATTTTTTATATTGAAAGGATTTTATAATGACTGAAATGATATTCTTTTGACAGACCGTAAAAGTGCAAAACTGTTTCATATGAGTATTTCAACATTCCAGCGTCATGTAACCAATGGATCTCTCCCAAAATCTTTAAAACTTGTTTTTTATCGCGTTGGTTACAATCGAATCTTATCAAGATAATCGAGCAAGCTAAACAGAAACATTATAACGACGCAGCATAAAAAGAAAACCTTTTCACGTAAAAATGGACAAAACTTTTCATTTTCACATGAAGCTTATGAAGTGAAAAATCCATCCTGTGACGCAAATAACAGAATAAAAAATTATGTTTTCTTTTATGAATGCTCAGGCATTAACAAATGCTTTGCGTGGTGTCTAGCATGGGCGCGTCATGGAACAAGTCCTATTGTCCAGCTCATGATGATAGGCTACCTAGTTTATCCCTCGTCAATAGCCCTATATTATAAGACATAAAACACGAATAAATTAGGAAAAAAATCAAAAAATTTCAAAAGCGAGAGGTTGTTTTATTATTTTTGATAACTTCTGTAATCGTCCAAAAGGACGTTCTCCTAATAATCCAGCGTAATTCTTTGGGATCTGCAGGATAATATGATCTGCTTTTCTATGCCACAATAAATGAGGTAAAATTCCTGCAACAGAAGCACTGAAAAGATGAGCAATACGCATAGTTTCGCCAAGAATACGTGCTTTTTTAATTATATTTTGAGTTGCTAATTGAAAAATGGGAAGAGATTCTTTATCAACCAATAAACTCGTATTGCGAAAAAAAACAGCAAGCGCCGCGTAAAGGCGCCCTTCATGAGAAATTCCTGGATAAGATCCTAAAGCTATTTGATTTGCTGCTTCATTACCTCGATAATCTGGATGTATACGCCAACCAATATCCGCAAGAAGACAAGCGGCTTGACGATAACGGCATTCATTTTCCGTTTCTGAAATTCCAAAAACTTCAAAAGCATTCGTCGTAAAATCAATGAGTTCTTCTGCTTGTTTTGGTGAACGTGCCCGTAAAATAGCCATTTCTGTGCATGCTGCAATGAGAGGATCTGAAAGTCGAATCGCCTGCGGCAATCGTGAATAAAGAAAACCTTCACGAACGCCAGCACCAGAAAAGATTATCTTTTCAAACTCCATACACTGAATGAGTTCAATAAGAACTATTGCTCCATAAGATAAAAGTTTTCGACGGTTCTGAGAAACCGCTGCAATCCCTCTCATATTATCAATATTGCCACGTGCTACAAGACGTAAAAAGTTCTCCATTTCAACAGCATCAACTTCATAGCCATGCA
Source organism: Bartonella sp. MM97QHHN (assembly GCF_042194285.1). Taxonomy (NCBI): domain Bacteria; kingdom Pseudomonadati; phylum Pseudomonadota; class Alphaproteobacteria; order Hyphomicrobiales; family Bartonellaceae; genus Bartonella; species Bartonella sp. MM97QHHN. The sequence goes on from NZ_JBHIMS010000044.1 coordinate 72,025, forward strand.
TAACAGGAAGCCGATAGTGTTTCATTGCCATATGGAGTTTTGCCAAATTACGCCATGTCCCCCCTACTGCATAAAAATAACGTGCTATACCTTTACGAGTACGAACAACAGACGATTTATAAAATTGCTCATGTACAATTTTTGTAGCTACAGCACTATCATTATTTGACATATACTGTAGCCTTAAACCACCCAATGGGAGCGTTATCCCTTCACCAACATCAGAATGATCAATATCAATCAGCTCAAGACTTCCACCACCAAGATCCCCAGAAATACCTTTTGGTTGATAAAAAGTAGACACAACTCCATATGCTGAATACATAGCTTCTTCACTTCCTGAAAGAAGATATATTTTATTTTGCAAAATATCTTCAGCATGCTGAATAAATGCTACGCCATTCTGTGCATCTCGTGCTGCTGCTGTTGCTAAAGTATAGACCTCATCTGCCCCAATCTGTCGACAAAGCGTACGAAACCGTTTCAGTGTTTGCAACGCCATTTTCATCGATTTTTCTTCTAAAAATCCTGTTTTCGCCACACCATGACCGAGACCACAAAGAATCTTTTCATTAAATAAAACTGTTGGTGATCGAACAAGCCCCTCATAAATAACCAACCGAACAGAATTTGAGCCAATGTCAATAACAGCAACAGGCTTACGCCCTTTTAACCGACCTTGAGCATCTCTATATGTCATTGGATTTTAGTCTTTATGTATTTCGGCTTGTTGCCGATGCAACGCAACCAAGCGCGAAACAGAAGACTCAAAAGACTCATTTTCCCCCGCAAAACTTGTATTGGCCATAAAATACTCCTGCGCATTAAATAGACTTTCACCTATCTGCGGTGTAATACGTTTTGATGTTCCATCCTTAAGTATATCAAAGCTTTGTTGATTATCAATGATATTAGCTAACATAATCTGTAAAAGAATTTTTTGACGCACTATTTTATTAAAAACCGGAACCAATATTTCAATACGATAATCCAAATTACGAGGCATCATATCAGCAGAGCCTAAGTAAACGAGTGCATTTTCATTAGGCAAATCTTGACCATTCCCAAAACAAAAAATGCGACTATGTTCAAGAAAACGCCCGACAATTGATTTTACACGAATATTATCCGAAATTCCTAGAATACCAGGACGTAAACAACATATCCCCCGCACAACCAAATCAATTTGCACCCCTGCTTGACTGGCACGATATAAAGCATCAATAATTTCAGGATCAACCAATGCATTAACTTTCATCCAAATAGCAGCAAACCTTCCCTGTTGTGCATGAACAATTTCTCCCTCAATATGCTCTAAGATACGACCACGCAATGTTAAGGGTGAAAAAGCAATCTTCATTGTTTCATTTGGACGCTCATATTGCGCAATATAATTGAACAATAACGCAACATCATGAGCGATATCATCATCCGTGGAAAAAAAAGAAAGATCGGTATAAGTTTTAGCGTTAATGGGATGATAATTTCCTGTCCCAAGATGAACATAAGAGCGAAGACGTTTTCCCTCACGTCTCACAGCTAATGACATCTTAGCATGCGTTTTTAATGCAATAAAACCAAAAATAACTTGAACCCCAGCACATTCAAGATCCCGGGCCCAACGAATATTTGCTTCCTCATCAAAACGTGCTTTAAGTTCTACCAAAGCAGTCACAGACTTTCCCTGTTCAGCTGCTTCAATCAAAGCGCCAACAATTGGACTATCATTTGATGTACGATAAAGTGTTTGTTTGATTTCCACAACATCAGGATCGCAAGCAGCTTGACGTAAAAATTGGACAACAACATCAAATGTCTCATAGGGGTGATGAATCACAATATCATTTTCACGAATAGCCGCAAAACAATCTCCTTTATGTTCACGAATACATTCTGGAACACGAGAAATATAAGGAATAAATTTGAGATCATCACGGGGAATAGAAACAATTTCTGATACCGTATTAAGCGCTAAAAATCCATCAAGAACATTAATACAATTATCAGGAACAGCGAGACTATTCGCTATAAATTGGCGTAAACTCTCTGGCATTTTTGCGTCAAACTCAACTCGAATAACCTGCCCACGGCGCCGCCTTTTAAGAGCAGTTTCAAAAAAATGAACAAGATCCTCAGCTTCTTCTTCTACTTCAATATCACTATCTCGGATTACTCTAAATGTACCAATTTCTTTAACCTCATAGTCAGGAAATACATATTTAATAAAAAGGCAAATAACATCTTCAGATGCAATAAAACGAAAATGATTGCCTTCTTGAGGAAGAAAAATAAAACGCCTTAAAAGCATTGAAATAGACAACAACACTGTGTGTGAGTTCTGATCAGTTTCTCCAGACAATTGAAGCGCAATAGAAAGCCCTAAATTAGGAATAAATGGAAAAGGATGAGTAGAATCAACAGGCAAAGGTTTTAAAACAGGAAAAATTGTCTCAAGAAAATATTTTTCAAGCCATGACTTTTCAATTTCTGAAAGATCATCAGAACAAATAATTTCAATATCATTCTTTTTTAATTCATCACGTAAAACATTCAATTCTCGTAGTTGGTGAGCCTGCAGCTTTGAAATCTCAGCTAATACAATATCAAGTTGTTCCTGTGGAGTGTGCCCATCTGCACTGCACGCTGTAACGCGAGCACGAATTTGAGCTGCTAGTCCTGCAACACGAACCATAAAAAACTCATCAAGATTTGCAGCTGAAATAGAAAGAAATTGTAGACGTTCTAATAAAGGATGTTTCGAATTAGCCGCTTCCATCAAAACACGATTATTAAATTGTAGCCATGAAAACTCTCGATTAATAAACCGTACCGGATTTTTCATTGTTATATTCGATATAGAAATTTTATCTACCACCCTCTGTTCCATATATCCTAAATAATTTTCTTTTACATTTTCTAAAATCCCTGACGAAATATCTCACATAATATTTGATAATATGTTATCATCATAATAATATATCAATGCCTAACTTCCCTCATCATTTTTCCATTTAATATTTTAGAATACTTGGAATTATTGCTATGCGCAAAGCACTAAAAGTAAAACAACTATTCTAATATAGCATAAAAGAAGAGAAATTTGTCTTAAAAAGCAGCTTGCATTATTCTACGCTTTATTACAAACTCACGCCTATAAAATAGAAGAGCCCAATCATAGCTGATGAGAAAATTTATTCTGGAGTTTGTACGCCATGTCTGATCACAACATTCCTCATTTTCAAAATGACCTTGGATATAAAACAATCGAAATTGGTGTGAAAGAATTTATGTGTGTAGGCGCTACACAACCATTCGATCATCCTCATATCTTTATCGATATGGGAACAGCAGATGAGAAAATTTGCCCTTACTGCTCAACCCTTTATCGTTATGTTCCCTCACTATCATACAATCAAACAAACCCAACAGGATGCTTATATAATCCAGAAAAGCTATTATAATTGCGTTTTTTGGCTTTCTTAATAACTACTCTTTTAATTCTGCTTGTTTAATATGAAATCATTTGTAGAACAATCACCCATCATCGTTGGGGGAGGAATTGCTGGTTTAAGCACCGCTTTAGCACTCGCTCATAAAGGAATTGCAAGCACCATTATCGAAAAGTGTAAGCAACTTGAAACGATAGGCGCTGGTATTCAACTGACACCAAATGCAACATCTATTCTTGCTCGCTGGAAACTTCTTAACAAACTCTCTGAAGTCGCGACAATCCCACATTTTTTTGAGTTAAAAGATGGATTATCTTTAAAAATACATCTACGGGCTCATCTTATTAATCTAACAGAAAAATATTGGAAAGCCCCTTATCTGACGATTCACCGCGCGGCTTTACAAAAAATTTTATATAATGCAGTGATTGAAAATCCTTTGATCAAATACAAAGCAGGCGAAACGATTGTATCTTCTACCCAATCTGCAAGCAACATTAAAATCACGACAATAAAAACAGATACGGCAACAGAACAGCTTTATTCAACGCCCCTCCTGATCGGATGTGATGGCGTTTGGTCAACATTACGGCAACAATCTCCTTTTCATGAAAAAGCAAATTTTAGTGGCTTTATTGCTTGGCGTGCAACAACAACATCTGATAATCTTCCTCAAAACTTTCGTTCTTCATTGCAAAATATGAAGACAATTACGGCTTGGATGGGATCAAAAAATCATCTTGTTGTCTACCCCATTCAATCGTCAGAAAAAATTTTTAATTTTGTCGCCATTACGCATGGAGAAAATTCAAAAGAAGGATGGGCCCATAAAGGAGATAAAGAAAAACTCAAATCTCTTTTTAAAGATTGGAATTCAAAAATCTTAGAAATCTTTGATCATATTGATGAATGGAGCTATTGGCCACTCTTTCAAATGAAACAAAATCGTTTTATCGGTTTAGAGAGACAAGTATTTGTTGGCGATTGCGCACATGCTGCCTTACCTTTTGCAGCACAAGGTGCCGCTATGGCAATCGAAGATGCCGCCACATTAGCAAAAGCACTTTCATTGAAAGATTTTTCATTAACGAAAGCACTTTCGCTTTACGAAACAATACGCACCCCCCGTATTGCAGCAGTAAAAAAACGCGCAGATTTCAATAGATTAGCCTATCACGCAACCGGTCCCATAGCAATTGCACGCAATCTCATGATGAAAATTCGTACACCAGAGAGCATTATGTCAGATCTCAATTGGCTTTACATGTATGATGCGATGAATTCTATAAAAAATAATGATAAAAATTTATAAAATTCTTCCGGCACTTTGAATATTACGAAAGAACGAGATTTTTTTAATTTTATGACACTAAAAAATATCATAATTTACTCAAATAAAAGCAATATTTTTCGAAATCTACAATCCGATTTTAAAAGCTCAATTTTTAGCTCTCCTAAAAGCAAAAACACCACTCAAAATCAGCTCCCATCTTTAATCTTTCTTTAACTCAATTCTACATCAACAACACCCTGAATTAATTTCATAGCATTTGCGACATGTGAATTTACCTTATATCGCTTAGGAAGCGCAATTTCGACTTCTCGCAATTCATCCTCTTGAATTAAAATAAGCCCAACCTCTCCATTCCCCCCAAGATTTAAATTTTGTTCAATTTGTGGAAGCATATCAACTGTTTTTATAAAGAGACGCATCATTTTATGCTGTTGTAATGATTCATTTTCCAAAGACTGAATTGTTTCAATTCGCAAACTAACTCCTTCAGAACGATTTTCTGCGCTCACCGTAATAATAAAAGATTTTCCGGGTTCTAGCATCTCTTCATAATCCGAGAGTGCCTCAGAAAAGAGAACTGCTTCATATTGTCCACTTGTATCAGAAAAATGAATAATTCCCATTTTTTTACCAGATTTTGTTTTGCGCACGCTTTTTCCCACAACAGTTCCAGCAAGCCGTGCAGCTGTTGCTCCCCCTTTAACGGCATTGGCAAAATTACCCCAAGTCTGAATGCGTTTTTTGTCCAGAATAGCTTGATACTCCTCCAAAGGATGCGCAGAAAAGTAAAAACCTATAGCTTGAAATTCTCGATAAAGTTTCTCAGCCGGCAACCAAGGGGTTGTTTGCGATAAAATCAATGGTTCTTTTAATCCGCCTGCCATTCCAAATATATCAACCTGCCCGCTAGAATTGTCATCGAGAATACGAAGTGCACGCGCATGAAGGGTTCCAAGATTGGCTAATAAAACCTCACGTGCAATGTTAAAACAATCAAAAGCACCAGCACAAACTAAACTTTCCATCGCACGCTTATTAACAATACGAGGATCAACGCGCGCACAAAAATCTTCCAAATCCTTAAAAATCTTATTCCCACGACAAGAAACAATATGATCTACAACAGTTTCTCCCACACCTTTAATGGCAGCAAGAGAATAATAAATACTGTTATCACCAACCTCAAAAACACGATGAGATGTTTGTATAGAAGGTGCAATAACTTCAATACCCAACCTTAATGCTTCGCGTCGAAAATCATTGAGCTTATCTGTATTCGTCATATCATATGTCATTGAAGCAGCTAAAAACTCAACGGGATAGTTTGCTTTCATATAAGCTGTTTGGTAAGAAACAATTGCATAAGCAGCAGCGTGCGATTTATTAAAACCATAATCGGCAAATTTTGCTAAAAGATCAAAGATAATATCAGCTTGATCTTTATCCACACCACCTGCAACAGCTCCATTGATAAAACGCGTACGCTGTTTTTGCATTTCAGCATGAATTTTTTTCCCCATAGCACGACGTAGTAAATCAGCTTCTCCAAGCGAATAGCCAGCAAGAACCTGAGCAATCTGCATCACCTGTTCTTGATAGACAATAACACCTTGTGTTTCTTTAATCAGATGATCTATCTTAGGATGAATAGAAGAAATTTCCTCTTCCCCATGTTTGCGTGCATTATAGGTTGGAATATTCTCCATTGGACCTGGACGATAAAGTGCAACCAGCGCAATAATATCTTCAATACGGTCTGGCTTCATTCCAATCAACGCCTTGCGCATACCAGAACTTTCCACCTGAAACACGCCAACCGTTTCACCACGTGCCATCATAGCATAGGTTGCTTCATCATTTAGAGGAATATTTGATAAATCTATTTTAGTCCCCTTTCTGGCAACAAAATCGACTGCCATTTTCAAAACAGTAAGCGTTTTTAATCCAAGAAAATCAAATTTTACCAGCCCCGCCTGTTCCACATATTTCATGTTAAATTGTGTAACAGGCATATCAGAACGAGGATCACGATACATCGGGACAAGCTCCCAAAGTGGACGATCTCCGATAACAATCCCAGCAGCATGAGTTGAAGCATGACGATAAAGTCCCTCCAACTGAAGTGCTATATCTAATGTGCGGACAACAACGGGATCTTTTTTCTTTTCCTCTTCAAATTTAGGTTCATCCTTAATAGCATCAGCTAATTCTACCTGACTTCCTGGCGTGGCAGGAATTAATTTTGTAAGATAATCCACCTGACGATAAGGAACTTCTAAAACACGCCCCACATCACGCAAAACTGCACGTGCCTGTAACTTACCAAAGGTAATAATTTGAGCAACTTGATCACGTCCATATTTTTTTTGAACATATTGAATAACTTCTTCGCGCCGCTCTTGACAAAAGTCGATATCAAAATCTGGCATCGAAACACGATCTGGGTTGAGAAAACGTTCAAAGAGAAGAGAAAACCGCAAGGGATCCACATCAGTAATTGTCAATGCATAAGCAACAAGTGAACCAGCACCAGAACCCCGTCCTGGTCCAACGGGAATGTCATGAACCTTTGCCCATTTTATGAAATCTGAAACGATAAGAAAATATCCAGAAAATTGCATACGCGTAATAACTGAAATTTCATAATCAAGCCGCTGTTCATAATCTGCAATCGTATACCCTTCAGCCAACCCTATTGTTTCAAGCCGCATCTTCAAACCAGCTTTAGCCTGATTTAACAACTCACTATCTTCTATTTCTAAAGTAGTTTCTGAATTAACAGATTGTTCTATAAAACGAGGCAATATCGGTTTTCGAAGAGGCGAGGCAATATGACAACGCAATGCAATTTCAACACTATTTTCCAAAGCTTCTGGAAGATCAGAAAACAGTGTAACCATTTCATCTTGTGACTTCAAATAATGATCTGGCGTCACACGTTTGCGATCTGGATTAGAGACAATTTGTCCTTCTGAAACAGCCATCAGCGCATCATGCGCTTCATACCCTTCTCTTTTCAGAAAAAAGGCTTCATTCGTTGCAACAAGAGGAATTTCATGCGCATAAGCCAATTCAATAAGATCAGCTTCTACACTCCGGTCATAAGAACTATGCCGTTGTAACTCCACATAAAGACGATCCGCAAAAGATTTTTTCAAATAAATTAAGCGCTCAACAGCGTGTTCTTTTTTCTCTTCCGCCAAAGAAAGATTAATAGGTCCTCCCTTTCCACCCGTTAAAGCGATTATTCCTTCACTGTGTTCTGACAACCAATCAGCTTTAATATGAGGAGGATCAGTATCACACTTATCAAGATAAGCACGGCTCACAAGACGAACCAAATGAGCATAACCGGTTTCGCTAGCTGCCAAAAGAACAATAGAGCAAAAATCAGAAGGATTACGCCATTTAGCCAAACGTGAATGATCATTTTCATCACAAAAATCAACAGTAAGCTGACAACCAATAATAGGTTGGACCCCATGAGAAAGACAATGCTGTGAAAATTCCAAAGCACCAAATAAATTATTGGTATCGGTAATAGCAACCGCTGGTGCATGATCTGAAATCGTCTGTTGAATAATTTGGGGGATTTTTAAAGCCCCTTCGAGCAAGGAATAAGCTGAATGCACTCTCAAATGAATAAAGCGAGGAAGAGAATTTTTGTTCTCTTGCATTTGCATTTTATTTTTTACCACTCTCACAATTTCCCACTACAAAATAAATGCTAAACAGCAGCCCTTATAAAAGAAAAAACTTCTGTTTATCATCAAACTTTAAAGCTATAAATTCATCATCCTACATAGGAGCAATATCCCAATTTTATTAATATTTATAAGAGAGTTCTATCAAGAAAATGCTTCTATTCACAGCAAATAAACACCTAAAATAAAAAGAAAAACAATATACCTCATCTAAGCACTTTAATTTTTGACCATTTATTTGACCATTTAATTGTATTTTTCTTTAAATATTAATTTCTCTTCCTAAAGTTCAATGTGTAAATAAAGCAACCTCCTCTTTATGACTTTATCCCCAAAAAGCTCTTCTAAAGGTCTAGAAAAAACAAAAAGGGCAGGTTAAATTTGCTCATGCCTCCAAGTCTTCTTACCCCACTTTTTAATTCTATCCGAACTCTTTCTGGTATTACACCTAAAGTCTATGGTTTATTGACCAAACTCTTAGATGTTAATCCCACACAACGCGAAGCAACCCTTATTGACCTTCTTCAATTAATGCCCCATTCCGTTATAGACCGCAGAATGCGTCCCAACATTACTTGTGCAAAAGAAGGAGATACTGTTACGCTCGAAATTATCATCGATCAGCATCAACCACCACCCCGTGGTCACAACCGAATTCCCTATCGTGTTATTGCCCATGATCAGACAGGAAAAATAAATTTAGTCTTTTTTCATGCTCAACCTCTTTGGCTAAAAAAACAACTCCCCGAAGGAAAAAAAGTCATTATATCAGGAAAAGTTGAATGGTTTAATGGACAGCTTTCAATGGCGCATCCAGACTATATTGCCCCAAGCGAACAATCAAATCAGATACCTCTCATCGAACCTGTCTATCCCTCTACTGCAGGACTAACTGTAAAGACACTAAGACGCGCCATACAAAACGCTCTTGATTTTATTCCTCTTCTACCAGAATGGATAGATGAAAATGTAAAAAAGCAGCAAAATTTTCCTTCTTTTTCTGTTGCTTTACGCCGTATCCATGCGCCCATTAACCCCAATGATCTATCCTTAGAAAGTACAGCACGCAAACGTCTTGCCTATGATGAATTGCTCGCTTGTCAATTGGCACTAGGACTCGTGCGTTTGAAAACTAAATCTCTTGTTGGCACTTCTCGACCATCAACAGGAATTTATACTAAAAAATTGCTCAATATCCTCCCCTTTCAACTCACAACCGGACAAAAAAAAGCAGTAGAAGATATCGCAAATGATCTTGCTTCACCAGAACCGATGCTAAGACTACTTCAAGGTGATGTAGGCGCAGGAAAAACTGTTGTTGCATTGATGGCAATGGCACAAATTGCTGAAAATTCAGGACAATCAGCTTTAATGGCACCAACTGAAGTGCTTGCTAGGCAACATTTTGCCACCATCGCTCCTCTTGCCAAAAAGGTCGGATTACAAACAACGCTTTTAACAGGACGAGAAAAAGGGAAATTGCGGACAAATATCGTGAATGATATTCTGTCAGGTCAAGTTTCTATTGTCATCGGAACCCATGCTCTCATACAAAACAGTGTTACTTATAATAATCTCGCTTTAACCATTATCGATGAACAACACCGTTTTGGTGTCCATCAACGTATCGCTCTTACAGAAAAAGGTAATAAAGCTGATATGCTGGTTATGACCGCCACGCCCATTCCGCGCACACTTGTCTTAACAGCTTTTGGTGATATGGATGTATCTAAAATTACCGAAAAACCAATGGGACGACAACCCATTACAACAGCAACGCTTTCTTTGAAACGTCTTCATGAGCTTATAGAGAGAATCGCAATTGCATTAGAAAAAGGAGAGAAGCTCTATTGGATTTGTCCTTTAGTGGAGGAATCGACAGCTCTTGATCTCACTTCAATTGAAAACCGCTTTGCATTTCTCCATGAGTGCTTTGGAGCACACGTTGGTATGATCCATGGAAAAATGTCTACAGCAGAAAAAGAAGCCGCTATGGCATCTTTTAAATGTGGAAATACACGTATTTTAGTTGCAACCACAGTCATTGAAGTGGGAGTAGATATTCCAGATGCTTCGATCATTATCATCGAACACGCGGAACATTTTGGCCTTTCACAATTGCACCAATTACGTGGACGTGTAGGACGAGGCGATAAAAAATCTTCCTGCATTTTGCTCTATAAAGATCCACTGACTAAAACAGCAGCAACACGCCTTAATATTATCCGCAATACAGAAGATGGTTTTGAAATCGCTGAAGAAGATTGGCGCCTACGAGGCGAAGGAGAGCTTTTAGGTACAAAACAATCCGGAGTCCCAGAATTTCATATAGCAAACCTTGCTGTTCATAGCGATCTTTTGTCAATGGCAAGAAAAGATGCTCGTTTATTTTTACAACGCGATCCTCATCTTTCTTCTGAGCAAGGACAAGCTTTACGGTTGCTCCTTTATCTTTTCGGACACAACGATGCTGCACGCCTCTTACGAGCAGGATAATAAAGACCCTCTAATAAAAAACTTAAATACTTTTCTGTTTAAATATGGTTTTCTCTCTTAGAATTACCCATAAATGATCTACGCAGTCTCTTACCATCTTTATGCTTCATGAACGAATAATAAATCAACAGCACTATCTTCTCTCTCAATCTGAATTATTCTTGCATTAAAACAGTAGAAGCAATATTGCGTCTTTTTTTACCATTATGTTCACATAGCTGATCCATTTTTTGATAGGTAAGAAGATATTTTTTGTTTTATCGTAAAGGATTGAGAAAGAAAAAAACTGTCTACAGCATTCTCGTTCAACAGAGAAAAATGGAAAAATAAGCTTTATTATAAATCAATTTCTTACACTTGATTATTCTTCAAAAGATTCAAAAATATACTTTTATTCAACCGTGACTGATTTTGCTAAATTACGGGGTTGATCAACATCTGTTCCTAATAAAACAGCCGTATGATAAGCGATTAACTGAACAGGGAGTGCATAAATAATAGGAGAAATAAATTCTGGAACATCTGGCAAAGTGATCGTTGATAAAGTCTTAAGAAAAGCCACCTCTGCTCCTTTTTTATCGGTTATTAAAATAATACGACCATTACGCGCTACCACTTCTTGCATATTAGAAAAAGTTTTTTCAAACCACCGATCATAAGGTGCAACAACAATAACGGGTATTGTCTCATCCACCAGAGCAATTGGTCCATGCTTTAATTCACCTGCCGCATAACCTTCAGCATGAATATAAGAAAGCTCTTTCAGTTTAAGAGCTCCCTCCAAAGCAATCGGATAAGAAGTTCCACGTCCCAGATAAAGAACACTTTTTGCATTCACCAAATCACGACAAATACATTCAATTTTTCTCTCTAATTTTAAGACCTCATTTAAAATACGTGGAACTTCTGCCAACTGTTGAACCAGTTTCTTTTCCATTTGAGCCGAGAGATAGCCACGTTGTTTAGCAGCACTAAGAGCGAGTGAAGCAAGCGTTGCCAATTGACAGGTAAAAGCTTTTGTTGAAGCAACACCTATTTCCGGTCCGGCAAGTGTTGGGAGAATAAAATCAGCCTCCCTTGCCATTGTTGATTGCTCTACATTCACAATTGTTGCTGTTTTTACACCCCGCTCACGACAATAACGCAAAGAAGCCAATGTATCAGCTGTCTCACCAGATTGAGAAACAAACAGCGATAACACATCAGACGTTATAGGAGGTTCACGATAACGAAACTCCGAAGCAACATCATTATCAACACTTAAAGCGGCAAATTTCTCAAACCAATAGCGCGCAACTAAGGTTGAATAATAAGCCGTTCCACAACTCGCAAAAAGAAGCCGATGAATATTTTTCCAATCAATCAAATTCTCAAGCGGTCTAACGACATAATTTCCAAGGTCAAGATAATGCGCCAAATTATGAGAAATCACTTCAGGTTGTTCAAACATTTCCTTGTGCATAAAATGACGATGATTACCCTTAGAAATCAATAAAGCCCCTTCGAGTAATGTCGTCACAGGACGTTTTACCGGTTGGTTGTTAGCATCATAAATTGTAACACCCTCCCGTGTGAGAACAGCCCAATCCCCATCTTCCATATAGCTAATATAATCAACGAATGGTGCCAAAGCAATCGCATCTGAACCCACAAAAAATTCATCTTTTCCATAACCAATTGCCAGAGGTGGACCAGAACAAGCAGCAATCATAAGGTTATCTTCACCTTCGAAAATAAGAGCAATAGCAAAAGCCCCCTGCAGCCTTTTCCAACTAGTACGCATAGCTTCTTGCGGAGAAAGACCATCTTTTAATGCACGCGTTATTAAATGTGCAATAACTTCCGTATCCGTCTCTGTTTCAAAGATACAACCATCCTCTATGAGTTCCTTTTGCAATTCTACAAAATTTTCAATAATACCATTATGAACAATCGCAAGCTTTTCAGTCACATGGGGATGCGCATTGCGTTCAACAGCAATTCCATGCGTAGCCCAACGGGTATGACCAATCCCTAAACTTCCCTCCAGAGGTGTTTTTTTTAATTTTTCTTCTAAATGAACAAGCTTCCCCTCAGCACGTACACGATAAAGATGCCCATTATGGACTGTTGCCACCCCAGATGAATCATACCCTCTATATTCAAGACGTTTTAACCCCTCAACCAAAAAGGACGTAACACACCTCTTTCCAAGAATTCCAATAATTCCACACATTAAAAAGCTCCAACCCTCATCTTAAGATTTAAATCTTATAAAACAATCCAACAGCCTTTATTTAAAACTATAAATAATAAAATAATTCAAACATGGAGTACGGCAATCTTTAAGAATAAACATCCTATCCATCGTTAGATTAACACGAAACAAAGGAATAGACTGAAAATAATCATTTTTTCTGTTTGTTTTCTAACAAGCGCTCTCGAAATTTTGTCGCATAGCCCTCTTTTATAACCTGTCGTGCACGCCCAAAAGCCATACTGTTCATAGGAATATTTTCAGTAATAACACTTCCTGAAGCAACATAAGAGCCATCCCCTATTACCAATGGGGAAACAAGTGCCGTATTAGACCCAACAAAAGCATGATCACCAATTATGGTTTTATATTTGTTAAATCCATCATAATTACAAGTAATCGTACCAGCTCCAATATTGGTATGTGCACCAATTTCGGCATCACCAATATAACTTAAATGATTGATTTTAGAAGATTCTCCTACCTTAGCTTGTTTGACTTCACAAAAATTTCCAATCTTTACGGACTTCGCCAACTCTGTTCCTGGACGCAAACGTGCATAGGGACCAATCTGTGCATCCTTACCAACCACAGCACCCTCGAGATAACTAAATGCATGAATAACAGCACCAGATTGTACTTTCACGCTTAATCCAAAATAAACATTTGGTTCTATCACCACCCCTGGTTCAATTTCTGTATCATAAGAAAAATAGAGTGTTTCTGGTTTTAAAAGTGTAACACCCGATAACATTAAATCGCGCGCTTTACGTTTTTGCCACAAAGAATCAGCCTCAGAAAGCTCAAGACTGTTGTTAATTCCTACAATATCTTCAAAAGGAACTTCAACAACACGCACATCTAATCCTTCGCGTATTGCAAGAGCAGCAATATCTGTTAAATAATATTCTTTTTTCACATTGTTATTACCAACCTTCTCTAAAAGAGAAAGTGCAAGTTTTCCACGCATAGCGAGTATTCCACCGTTACAAAAAGAAATCTTTTTTTCTTCATCGCTAGCGTCTTTTTCTTCTACAATTGCGATCAATTGACCATTTTTCTCGAGAAGACGCCCATAACCTGTTGGATTTTGGGTATGAAAACCTGCAAAAACAACATCTGCTCCATCAGCAAGCTGTGCACGCATTTGGTTCAATGAATCTTGCTGAATGAGAGGCGTATCCCCAAAAACAATGAGAACATCATCCACTTCCTTTTGCAAAGCTAAACGAGCAGATAAAACAGCATGAGCTGTTCCTAAACGCTCTTTTTGTTCAAAAATCATCGCATCTTTTACAAATGACTGAACAACGTGCGTAACCTCCTTAGCACCAAATCCCACAACGACTGCTAATTGTGAAGAGCCTGCCAATTCTATTTGTTTTAGAACATGGCATATAAGAGGCAATCCAGCAATTTTATGAAGTACCTTAGGCAGAGACGATTTCATGCGCGTCCCCTCACCTGCAGCAAGAACAATAGAAAGACAACTTCTAACCATAGAAACACATAAGACTAACGAGAAAATCCAAAAAAATTCATAATATCGTGCCAACGAATATCTTCAATATAACTCAACGAAGGATAATGTTCTAAAAGCCAAAATGAAAGATCCTGCATAGAGCCTGTTAAAAACAAAATCCCTGTAAGAATAAGAAAAACACCAATAATTTTTTCAACTTTTCCTAAATGAATACGAAAAGCTCCTAAAAATCGCATAAAACTGCTCGAAAATAAAGCTGCCAAAATAAAAGGAATAGCAAGACCTAATGCATAAACCGCTAATAGAACAGCTCCCTCTCCCACAGTTTCTTTTGTTCCAGCAAGCGTTATAATAGGGCCTAAAATGGGGCCAATACACGGTGTCCAACCAAAAGCGAAAGCTAACCCAATAATATACGCGCCTAAAGGACCAGAAGGTGTTTTTTTGGTCTGAAAACGCGCTTCACGGAATAAAAAAGCGATCTTGAAAATCCCCAAAAAATTTAAACCAAAAATAATAATGACAATTCCAGCAGCAAGGGCGAACCAATCACGATAATAACCGATGAATTTCCCAATTGTGCTAGCACTGGCACCTAAAGCAACAAAAACAGTCGTAAACCCGAGAACAAAAGCAATAACAGAAGACAATAAAGCCCACCGTACAAAGACTTTCTCATCACGATTTTTTGAACGAAAATCATCAATACCAACACCTGCCATATAGCAGAAATAAGGAGGAACTAATGGCAAAACGCAGGGCGACAAAAAAGAGAGTGCCCCAGCAAAAAACACACCAACTGTTGAAATTTCAATCAAAACTCATACCCCGTCTCTCATCATAGTTTACCCCCATGAACAACAATCAATCCACATCTTCATCAATTCGTTGCATATTTTGCTCATTCGCCACCACACTTATATCTTCATCATGACCAGAAACGACTGAAAAAACTTTTTGATAGATTTTATCTTTATTTTTAGCAATTGCAATATACTCTCCCTCCGCTAACACGAGTGAAACATAAGCACCAACTGTTTCATAAACGATATCACCAGAATCATTGGCAAGAGACCAACTTGTATCTGCAAGCGCTTCCCCTCCTTCTTGTCGTACCAGCTTTAAGACAATCTGAGCAGCCTGATGTTCAAGGGTAACTTCTGTCATTTTACCAGCATCCACTTGAATATCCGAACGAGCCGTCGCATTAATAGAACCATAATGGGAAGCAACATGGTAGCGGCCAGCTTTTAAACGCACAACTGATTGGGGTTTAACATTTGATAAAATCACCCCCGTATCATCATTTTCTTTTTCATCCTCATAAATGGTAAAACGTAATTCCTTTTCATTCATTACACCATTGAGCAGTGTTGCATTTAAAATGACTCCACCAGCCTCAAGATTAAAGTTTTTTACAAGACTCTGTCCATTTTTTAAACGAATATGGCGCACAGCACTCATATGACCAAATGAGACATGAACAAGATAATTTCCTGGTTCGAGATCAAAACGCGCACTTCCCCCCTTATAGGTTGCCACTAATGGTAATTTATTATCAATCCCTAGAATAGGGGCATAAACCCGCCAGACAAGCCCTTTTTCAATATCCGGATGACTATTTGTTAATCGAGCATTCAAAATGAGTTGTGTTTGAGATGCTACATTTTCTTTTTCCTGCTCTTGAGACTTTACAATAAAACTCCTTGATTGTCCCTGCTGCTGATCTTTCCCTTCTCCTTCTTCAGAAAAAGCACAGTGGCTCCAGATCAATAAAGTAAGCACCACGCACAACCATACACATCGGTGCACTATTTTTATAAGAATACCCATTCTCACATTGTTGACCAACATGATATTTTTTTCAAGAAACAATATCACAAAGCCATCATTTTAAATTGAAAAACTCACACCACAACCACATGATGAAACAGCATTGGGATTGTGGATTTGAAAAGACTGCCCCATAAGATCATCAACAAAATCAATCTCAGCTCCTTCCATGAAAGGAAGTGATAGTAAATCAATAAACACAACAGCCCCATCTTTTGTGAGAACGAGGTCATCTTTACACATTTCAGAAACCAAGTCATATTTATAAGAAAAACCAGAACACCCACCACCTTCAACAGAAATACGCAATGCTATTTTATCGGGTTCACGCAAAAGTATCTGTGCAATTTTTTTGGCAGCAACATCTGAAATTTTCACATTCATTTTATATATCCTTGCATTAAACCATCAAGAAAGAGTATCCCATACTCAAAGAGCAGTTTATTTGTCATAAACCACTCTCAATTTTAAGATGATAATGGGCAACTTGCAATGGATATAGGCAATATCAACTTTAATTACCAATCTCGAGCAGTGTACAGTGCTCATCCGCAAACAAGCCGTGGTAGATTATTCCATGAAACGATGAGTACCACACGCTCACCTTTTCAACGAGATAGAGATCGTATTATCCATTCTAATGCATTTCGACGTCTTAAACATAAAACGCAAGTATTTATTGCTGACGAAAGCGATCATTATCGTACTCGCCTAACCCATTCCATAGAGGTCTCTCAAATTGCAAGAACATTAGCCCGTGCCCTTTGTCTTGATGAAGATCTTGCCGAAGCCATTGCCCTTGTTCACGACTTTGGACACACGCCCTTTGGCCATGCTGGAGAAGATGCACTTAATGAAGCCATGGTACATTATGGCGGCTTTGATCATAATGCACAAGCATTACGCATTGTCACAAAACTAGAACAGCGCTATGCAAATTTTGATGGACTTAACCTTACATGGGAAACCCTCGAAGGACTTGTAAAGCATAATGGTCCCCTTTTAGGTCCTCACGCGAAGAATAAGGAAGTTCCTATCGATATTTTACAATACAATGCAGAGCAAGACCTTGCACTCGATTGTTTTGCAGGACTAGAAGCGCAATGTGCTGCTATTGCAGATGATATCGCATACAATGCGCATGATATTGATGATGGTCTACGTTCGCAATTTTTAACACTCGATCAATTTGAACATGTTTCACTAACAGCAACAATATTAAAAGATATAACAGATGAGCATCCCCACCTCGACCAAGCGCGTCGCGGTTACACACTTGTACGAAGACAAATAACAACCATGGTTGAAGATGTTATCAAACAATCACAAGAAAATTTAGCACGCATCAAACCAACAAGCATAAACGATATTCACCAAGCAAAACAAACTATTGTCACCTTTTCACCGACAATGATCGTTTATGAAAAAGAACTAAAAAACTTTTTATTTAAAAATCTTTACTACCATGAACAAGTTCTTAGTCGTCGCAATGCAGCAAAATGCATTGTACAAAAATTATTCAATTGTTATTATGAAAATCCAAATACAATGCCTGAAAGTTGGCAGAGCAAAACAGTGCACTTAAAAAATCAAGAGTTAGCACGTTTGATTGCTGACTTTCTTTCAGGCATGACAGATCACTACGCTCTACGTGAATATCACCGTTTATTTGACCATACAGATAATTTCGTCTAATGGCTTTTGGCATCATCATGGAAGCTAAATATGAATATCTTTAAAAACTTCGAAAAAAAAATTAAGAGATCAATTGAATTATCTGATATAAAAGGAAAAAATGGAGAAGATCTAGATTTATCAAAAATCACTGTTGATCCTCCGCGTGATTCCTCCCATGGTCATTTATCAACCAATGCTGCTATGGTGCTTGCAAAATCTATTGGAATCAATCCACGTGCACTTGCAGATAAAATCATAGAACTTCTTAAAAATGATTCCTCTATCGAAAATATAGATGTTGCCGGTCCTGGTTTTATAAACATAAAGCTTACAAAATTATTTTGGCAAGATGCTATAAAATCCATGCTTGAATCAGGCACTTCTTATGGTCGTATTCCAATGGGACAAGGAAAACGCGTCAATGTTGAATATGTCTCAGCAAATCCGACAGGACCAATGCATGTAGGACACTGCCGCGGAGCGGTTGTTGGGGATGTTCTCTCCAATTTGCTACAATTTACGGGCTATAACATTACGAAAGAATATTATATCAATGATGCTGGTCAACAAATCGAAGTCCTCGCCCACTCTGTACTATTGCGCTATCGTGAGGCTCTTGGGCAAGAAATTAATGAAATTCCAGAAGGGCTATATCCTGGAGAATACTTGATACCATTGGGACAATCACTTGCTCAAGAGTTTGGTGACCAACTCCTCACGATGGATAAAGATGAAGCCTTATCTCTTGTGAAAGAACGTGCAATTCATGCAATGATGTCCATGATTCGCGAAGATTTGGCTGCTCTTAATATTTATCATGATATCTTTTTCTCTGAGCGAATGCTTTATGCAGATAATGCACGCGCCATTCGTAACACCATTAACGACCTCACTTTAAATGGTTATATCTACAAAGGAAAACTCCCCCCTCCCAAGGGACAAAATACAGAAGATTGGGAACCAAGTGAACAAACTTTGTTCCGTTCAACAAATGTTGGTGATGACCAAGACCGTGTTTTAGTCAAATCTGATGGTTCTTACACTTATTTTGCTGCTGATGTTGCTTATTTTCGGGATAAATTTAATCGTCATTTTGATGAAATGATTTATATTCTAGGCACAGACCATGCTGGCTATGTAAAGCGGCTAGAGGCAATGGCAAAAGCAATTTCTGGGGATAAAGCTAAATTAAGCGTCTTCTTATGTCAATTGGTAAAACTTTTTCGCAACGGTCATCCTGTACGCATGTCAAAAAGAGCGGGATCTTTTGTCACTCTACGGGATGTTGTCGAAGAGGTTGGGCGTGATCCTGTGCGTTTTATGATGTTATACCGTAAGTGTGAAGCACCTCTTGATTTTGATTTTGCAAAAGTAACAGAACAATCAAAAGATAACCCCATCTTTTACGTACAATATGCAAGTGCACGTTGTCACTCAGTCTTTCGTCAAGCACAAGAAGCGCTTCATATTAAAAACTTTTCAAATGATACATTAATCGCCCATCTTCATCGATTAACAGATGACCATGAAATATTGTTAATACGCAAACTTTCTGAATATCCACGTATCATTGAACAGGCCGTCGTTCATAAGGAACCGCATCGATTAGCGTTTTATCTTTATGACCTTGCTTCCAGCTTTCACACCCATTGGAATAAAGGGAGTGAAAATCTCAATTTACGCTTTATTCAACCTGATGATAAAGAGTTATCCTTTGCAAGATTGGGGTTGATACAAGCTGTTATCAATATTTTATCATCAGGACTTACCATCATAGGAGTCGAAGCACCAATAGAAATGCGTTGAAAAAGTTCTATAAATACATACAATAGGTACTCTATTGATAAACTTTTTCATGTATCCTTGCATGAGAGGGGGAAAATTTATAATTTTAATATAACAAATCAAAATCAACCATTGATTGCACGCAGATGCAAATCACCATGTGAGAAAAGCTATGAGCGATAACGATCGCAAAAATCTACACGAAACAAAACACGATCATGAACACCATGATCCTTTGGAAAGGCTTACGCGCATTTTTAATCCGCACAAACAAAGCGGAAACCAAAATGAGCAATCTTCTTTACAGACAGATCGATCAACATCTCACCCCGAAACATCATCCCATGATGATGATTTTGATTTGTCCTTTCTAGAAGAGGAACTTGAAAATAATTTAGCACATGACTTACCGTTTGATGATCAAAAAAAACAATGGGACTTGCGTGCAACCAGCAACGCAACAGCCTCAGATATTGCACAAACTGTTTCTTTCAACCATTCAAAACAAAATAATTTATCTGAAGAGAAATATTCTTCACCTAGCAGTCATGATGAAGAACAAATTTTAGATGAGCTTTCTCCATTACCAATCCCAAAGAATCAATCCCCTCAAGAGAAAACAACAGCAACCAGTGCTGATCCGTTTCTTAAAAAAAGTAACCTTATTTCACAATCAGAATCAGAAAATTTCTTTTTTGATAAATCTGAAAGGCGCGAAAATAAGAAAGAGATTCCAGAATCTGTTGAACAAACCAATCGTTTTTCACAAACAAATTCACAACAGCCTAAAACTACGGATATACAACAAACTTATGATGACAATCAAAACCTCTATGACACTCCTGTAAACCATCCCTATAAAATTTCAGCTGATCAAGAAAATTGGATCAAAAAAGATTATCCTGATGTCTCCTCTTCTACAGAGGCAAATGAGTTTTTCTCATCTTCTAATCTTATGTCAGAAAGACAAAACACTGCAAGAAATCAAACAAGAAGTACCTTCTCCTCACCTTTAGATTCTCCACCAGTTGATAGACAATCTTATTTAAAGGGGGCTTTACAAGAAGATCATACAACCAATTATCCTCATTTTTTTGCAGAAAACCCCTCACAACAAAAAACTTATGGCGAAAAAGTTCCGATATATGATGAGGCTCGAGCCCAATACATCAATAACGCCGAAGGTGCCTCTAACCCAAATAGAGAAATTTCATATAATGAAAATAATTTAGATGAGTTTCTTTCCTCATCCCCCTCTTTAAATACAAAACAAACGGATGGCTTTTTTGCCCATAACTATACGCACAGAGATACTCCCCCTCCCAATGTTGATACTTATAAATTTTCAGAGGAAATCGTAGAAAAAACTGGTCCTATTATGGTTCCAGAAGTCCCGTATGAAGCGCCAGAATATGATGTGCCAACTAGTGGTGGTTTAGAAGAAGAATTTGCTGATGTACTTAATGTAGGAAATGTCCCAACGGATAATTTTTCTCAAAAACAACAGAAAAATGAAGTTTTTAGTGAAGTTTTTCATCAGTCTATGCAAAATTCAAAAGAAGGTGTTTATGTAAACTCTAAAGAACAAAATTCCGACTATTTTTCTTCTGACAATATGGAATATAATTTTCCCCCTTTTAGCGAGAATTCATCATATACAAGCTCAGATGAGGTTCCCACGCATCCACCAGCTCCCCCTCCCTTAAAAAGTTTTATTTTTAGTAAAACTTTCGTTAAAGGTATTTTTATACTTATTTTAATAGGAATTGGGTTTTCTGCTTATTCGCATTTTTTTATGCCATCACAAAAAAATGAAGAAACGGTCATTATCCACGCTGATAATACGCCTTTTAAATTCAAACCAGAAACAACTGAAACGAAAAATGATGTTGCACATAATTTAGATATCTATAAACAAACAACTGAACAAAATGAGAAACAAGAAAATACACAACAATTTCTTATTGATAACTCTGAACAACCTGAAAATTTAAAAGAATTAAACCCTGAAGAATCTTCAAACATTTCCTCATCGTCTTTAAATGAATCTGATGTTGAAGATGCAGTCACAGAAGCTATAAATCATACTATTCCAATGCGAGAAGTACAAACTGTTATTGTCAATCAAGATGGTACAGTTACACTAGCCCCCGCGCATCAAACAAACAGCAAAACTGCTGCTCAATCTGAAGAAAGCATTGATCAAGCTTCTAATGAACTTCAAGATTCGTCCCTTGTTTCGTCGCATAATTCTGATATAAACGACCAAGAAAGAGATCATGATCTTAAAAATAATATTGATAAAATAATCGCAGAAAATAATTCTAGCTCAAATATTGAAGAAAAATTTATCCCTATTCCTTCTCATGCAGAAAGAAATACACAAGTTGAAACACCAGCCGCGTCTCGCCCCATATCACCAAACAGAGTCGCAGCACAAAATTCAGAAAGTTATTACGTACAACTTGCATCTCAGCCAACGCATGAGCTCGCTAGAAGTTCTTTAAAAAATATGAAATCTAAATTTGGATTCCTTATCGGTGCCCGTTCTTTAAATATTCAATCCGCTTTTATACCAGGAAAAGGCACTTATTATCGTGTTCGGATTCAAGCACAAGACCGTAATGAAGCCATAATCCTTTGTGAATCCATTAAAAGTTCTGGTGGAAGCTGCTTCATCACACGCTAAACCAATAATGCAACGGTTTTAACAACCGTTGCATTATTTATTTCCATACCATTTAATTACTTATAAAAAACTTCAGAAATTAAAATCGTTCCTCTCTTTTTTATGTCTTTGTGCTGACTTTATTCTTTAGTCTACGTCGATTTTCGCTCTATCTAAAAGATTATATTTATGAAAAAATCACTCCGTACCCTTATAGGTATAAGGTACAGGAGGAAGCGAATTTAAATCTTTTTTGGGCGTTGTTACACTTTGGCTTGTTTCTGGAGTATTATAACGCGAACTATGTTCAGGAGATTTTGCAAAAAAAGATCCTAAAAAACCAAAAACAAACCATAGAATAACGACCGCAAGAAGAATAGCAAAAATACCCTTAGCAATTGAAACACGTTGTTCACTATCTCTTCTTTCTGCTGCCATACGTTCTTCATATGTGTGATAATTTTTATCAATCATAGTAGATTCCTTTTCTCAATTCCCTTACCTTTTAATTTCTAGAAAATATGCATATATGAAATTATTCAGATACTTATTGTGAGAAAACGATAATTATAGAAAAAAGTTCCAGCTTACTTCATAAAGTTGAGAAAAAGAGGCGAGAGTAGAATTAAAATATCTATCATAGCCTTTGAATTCTATAATAAACTCCTTTGTGTTCTATAATAAAACATTGACACAAAGGTTTTGTTAATAATAGAGTTGTGATCAAAATATCTCATTATTTTTATTAATAAAAAGAAACATACTCAAAAGGTTTTTTTATGAAATCTCCTATATCGTCGCTTCCCTTTAAAATAGAAAAACACCCATCTCCTCTGTCAGAAGAAAAATGTGAAGAAATTTTAAAAAGTTCCGGTTTTGGTCAATTTTTTACAGACCACATGTGTACTATTCAATGGACTGAAGACAAAGGCTGGCATAATGCCATCATTTCTCAATACAAAGCTTTAAAAATTAACCCTGCAAGTACCGTTTTACATTACGGACAGGAAATTTTTGAGGGTTTAAAAGCATATCGTGCAAAAGATGGACGCATCTTGCTCTTCCGTCCTGATGCCAATGCACAACGCTTTATAGAATCAGCGAGGCGTTTAGCTATGCCAGAATTGCCAAAAGATATTTTTCTGGATGCCGTTCATCAATTAGTAAAGATTGATCAAAAATGGGTTTCTAATCATCCCAACGCTAGCCTCTATATCCGTCCATTTATGTTTGGCAATGAAAACTTTTTGGGAGTCCGCCCTTCTCAAGAATATCTTTTTTGTATCATAGCCTCTCCAGTTGAATCCTATTTCAAAGGAGAAGAAAAATCTGTCAATGTATGGATTGAAACAGATTATAGCCGCGCTGGTCCAGGGGGCACAGGCGCTGCAAAATGTGGAGGAAACTATGCAGCAAGCTTACTGGCACAAAAAACTGCAACTGAAAATAATTGTAGCCAAGTACTCTTTCTTGATATGATTGAACATAAATGGATTGAAGAACTTGGTGGTATGAATGTCTGCTTTATTATGGCAGATAGTACACTTGTAACCCCTGCGCTTAACGGCACTATTCTTCCAGGGATAACTCGTGATTCAATCTTAAGGTTAGCTCAACAAATGGGATTAAAAATAGAAGAGCGTCCTTATTCTTTTGCAGCACTTCAAGAAGATGCAAAGAGTGGACACCTTAAAGAAGTCTTTGCTTGTGGTACAGCTGCCGTTGTCACATCAATTGGTCGTTTTAAATATAAAGGGGGAGAATTTATTATTGGAAATGAAACAGTTGGAGGAGTTACAAAGCAGCTTCGTACACAATTGGTTGGCCTTCAAAAAGGGAACATAGAAGATAAAAATGGCTGGGTTCATTCTGTCCAGCTCTCATAATAATAAGATATTCTCATATCTATAAACGCTTCCATAAAAATAGATTCATGGAAGCGTATTTCCTAGAAAAACTCCCTCTATTTTTAATGACGAAAAAAGAAAGCATTAATCAAATTTTGAATGATCTCTATGCTGCGCTTTAATATTACGGACTGTACCCGTATGGGAGCGCATTATGAGAGTTTCCGTTTGAATGTAACGAGATGTAAATTTAACACCAGAAAGCATATTGCCATCTGTCACCCCTGTTGCTGCAAACAAAACATCACCCTTTGCCATTTCTTCCATTGTATAAGCTTTATTGGGATCACTAATCCCCATTTTAGCTGCACGAGCAACTTTCTCTTCTGTATCTAGCAGCAAACGACCTTGCATCTGTCCTCCAATACAGCGCAAAGCAGCAGAAGCTAAAACACCTTCAGGTGCTCCCCCAATCCCCATATAGATATCAATACCTGTTTCTTCTGGATCAGTTGTATCAATAACAGCAGCAACATCTCCATCCCCAAT
The DNA here is from genome assembly GCF_042194285.1 of Bartonella sp. MM97QHHN. Taxonomy (NCBI): domain Bacteria; kingdom Pseudomonadati; phylum Pseudomonadota; class Alphaproteobacteria; order Hyphomicrobiales; family Bartonellaceae; genus Bartonella; species Bartonella sp. MM97QHHN. The sequence goes on from NZ_JBHIMS010000044.1 coordinate 97,046, forward strand.
CAAGCGAATCGATGCCCCTGTTGCACGTACTTCATTAACCAATTTTTCATGACGAGGTCTATCCATAATACAAACAACAATCTGATTAACAGCCACTCCTTTAGCCTTCGCAAGAGCATGGATATTATCGGTAGGACAAGCATCTATATCTACTACTCCCTTTGGATAACCAGGACCAATAGCAATTTTTTTCATATAAACATCAGGAGCGTAAAGGAGATTACCTTTTTCAGCAATTGCAATTACTGCCAAAGAATTGGCAATATTTTTAGCACAAAGTGTTGTTCCCTCTAGTGGATCAAGTGCAATATCGATCGCCAACCCACTTTGAAGACCTACTTTTTCTCCAATATAAAGCATAGGCGCTTCATCCCGCTCACCTTCACCAATCACCACTGTACCATCAATAGGCAATCGATTAAGTTCCTGCCGCATTGCATCTACAGCAGCCTGATCCGCAGCTTTTTCATCGCCACGCCCGCGCCAGCGTGCAGCAGCAACAGCAGCACGTTCAGTAACACGTACCAATTCAAGCGTCAAAATACGATCAAGTCCATTTAAAATCTTCTGAGTTGTGGGCATATGAAAAAATCCTACCGAATGAATACCAGAAAAAATATGAGTCCTTATTAAATACTAAGAATAAAGTTTTTGGCAAAGATGAAAATTTTCCACAAGAAACAAAAGAACTCAAGCTTGCCTTTTTGTCATTATCAAGAAAGTTATCAATTCTCTGCCATAGGCTCAATACGAATAAATTGAGATTTTGCAACAAGATGTCCATCTTTTTCAATTTCTGCAAGTGCCTGTCGTACATTCACCTCTGTTGTTTCATGCGTAATTAAAATAATTGTTTTTTCAATTTGATCTTCTACAAAAGATCTTTGAACAATCGACTCCAATGAGATGTGATTATCAGCCATATGCCTTGCAACCGCGGCAAAAACACCAGTACGATCATGAACATTTAAACGAATAAAATAACCCCCTGCATGATGCGAAATACGTGCTTTTTTATGAGGAGTAAGTTCTAATGCTGGACGTCTTAAAACAGGTGCATACTGAAAACCAGAACGCGCTTTTGCTATATCAGCCAAATCACCAATAACGGCTGATGCTGTTGCCATTCCTCCGGCGCCAGGACCAGAAAACAGTAATTCACCTAATAAATCACTTTGAATAGAAAGAGCATTGGTTACGCCATTTATCTGTGCAATCATTGAAGATGTTGGTACCATTGTTGGATGAACGCGTTGCTCTATTCCAGAATCCGTTTTTAATGCAACTCCTAAAAGCTTAATCCGATACCCTAATTCATCAGCTGCTCGAATATCAATTTGCGAAATATTATGAATTCCTTCAACATAAACATCATCTAACGAAACAGCTGTTCCAAATGCCAAGCTTGTCAACAAAGCTAATTTATGAGCAGTATCATTTCCCTCAATATCAAAACTTGGATCTGCTTCAGCATATCCAAGTCTCTGTGCATCTGCTAAACAATCTTTAAATGAAAGACCTTCCGTAAACATGCGTGTTAATATATAATTACAGGTTCCATTGAGAATACCATAAATTCGCGATATCTGATTACTGACAAGTGATTCTCTCATCGCTTTGATGACAGGAATTCCCCCTGCAACAGCTGCTTCAAAATGAAGAAAAACTCCTTTTTTTTCTGCAATTATAGCCAGCTCTACTCCATGTCGAGCAAGAAGGGCTTTATTGGCTGTTACAACATGATGTCCCGCCTCAAGCGCTCTCTTAACAGCGGTGTACACCACATCCAATTCACCACCAATTAACTCTACAAAAACATCAATCTCATCAGAAGCAGCCAACTCCACGGGTGAATCAAACCATTTTATATCACTGAGATCAATTCCACGATTACGGCTTTTATCGCGCGCACTAACAGCAACGACTTTGATGAATCGCCCACATTGACAAGCTAAACTATTCGCTTTTTCACATAGAGCTCGAACAACTGAAGTACCAACCGTACCAAGTCCCGCAACACCAACTTTTAAAGCTTCTGCCATTATTAACCACTGATCCCTCTCTTCACTGAAAAATCGTTTAAATGATGTGCCAATCAACACAAAGAATACTTACATCCATAAGAACAAAAGAAATACCCCGCTCTATTCACTTCATGTTCTCCAATAGAATTATTCCCGCTTGTTCAATCAACATTCCTAAAAATATAATATTTATTGTCTTCAAAGATTTCAGAATCTTTATAAAATATCTAATTCAGAATGAAAATCTGTAAAACTGATAAATGCAAATTGCCATAAAGAAAAGTTCTAAAAAATAATCAATAACAAGTTAAAGAATATTAAGGACTTAGTAAGAAAGAATAAAAACATCTCTTCTAAATTAACAAATACGGAACAAAAAACATTCTTTCATATGAAAAATTAAGAGAATGGATAAAACAAAGTAGATCAGTAAATAATAACACATTTCTTCCTACCATTCCATAGTTTGAAATATAAATCTTTAATGCAAAAATCTTAATGCACTTATATATCAAAATAGAACCTTACATTAAAGTAAAAAACAAGACTTAATATGTGCACACCATAATTCTGAAATATTATAAATATGGAGAATAAATTTGCAAAACTCAAATATTTTACCTAAACTTACTGCCACCTCTTTGAAAAACTAGCGAATTGAAATGACAAAAATCTCAATCTACCCTTTACCCATGCTAATTCATTTTCAAATAAATAACCTTCTCAACATGTGAGGGAACAAATGAAGGGGTTTTAATTTTAAATTCCTTATAAACATGTAAAAGTAAAGATAAGAAAAATATTTTTAATATATTCTGTAAATAATTGCTTTAATATTTTTATTTTCATCATACAGAATCCATTTATATTTTTTAAAATAAAATTAATCTATGGTTTATGCCTAAAAAAACTTTTGTATGATTGGTATTATTTGCTAATTTGGTAATAAATATTTGTTTTATACTTCATAAATTATACAGTTTTTTGCTTTATGATAAGCTCAAATGAGAAATCTTCTGTATAAAGGCTCTTTCTAGCAAGTTAAATAATATTCTCATGTACAAGCAAAGATAACAAACGATAAAATATGCAAAAAATAAACACACTTAAAATAATGTTTTGATCATTTTTGCCTACTAGTCAAACTGAAAAGAAACAATCCAAACAGGAATTGCTCAAAAATTATTCAATAAAACACACTTTTTTCAAAAAAAATGACACAGAGGGCTTGCGAAGTAAAAAGATCCTCTCTATAAGCCTCATCAATGGTTTGCGCCCATCGTCTAGCGGTTAGGACATCGCCCTTTCACGGCGGAAACAGGGGTTCGATTCCCCTTGGGCGTACCATGTTTCTTTTTTATGTACATAATCTATTGATTTTATATATCTTTTTTAAAGTACGGGATACGTGGATAAAAGTTAGGGAATAGGATTTTCTAACATTTGTCTACAACAGTAGCATTTTCTTTTCTTTGCGCTTCGCTAATCATCTC